>JAAYJI010000209.1 GCA_012523015.1 Candidatus Hydrogenedentota bacterium | reverse complement strand
CGACAAGACAAACTGGAAAGGTGATCCTCCCTGTCCTGAATTTGCTGGCGGCCGGGTTGTCGCGGGAGCCTGAGTGGTTGTTTTAACCGTGGTGGCGGCCACCGCCGTTGTTGTGGTCACCGGAGGATACTGGCTGATATACGCCTTTGCGACGTAGCCGATCTCGTATCCGGCCAATCGTATCTTAGCCCATTCATTGCTCAGGCCAATGACTCGTAGGGGTTTGCCGTGTTCGAGTTGCTGCTTGACTGGCGCGTCGGTTGAGGGCGCTTCACGCAAGTTGAGCCCTGACTTGGATATGACGTAGTAGCGGATGTCGACGTCACGAAAGGTGGTGCCTGCCGTGGTCGTTTCCGTTGCAGTAGATGGGGTTGAAGGGGCTGTTTCAGATGAAGGTTCTGTCTTTTCAACCTGGGTTCCAACAGTTTTGACTGAACCGTTGAAATTGTCATTGACGGGGGCTTGCACCTCGTCGAGGAGAAAGATCAGTTCACTGTCGGGATTATGGCGATCGATCAGCCCTTCGACATTAAATATGCCTTCTTCCGACAACCACGCGGGTTGGGTCAGACCCGTATCCTCCGCAGCAGAGTCCTTGGATTTGCTGTCATTGACAATCCGAAAGAGCAACGCCACCAACAAGGCCGCTACCAGTACTGTGGCGGTTGTCAGGAGAATCTTATCGATTTTGCGCTTTTGTCGCATGACTCCTCTGGTTCCAACACAAGCAAGAAGCTGTGCTTCTTGTCTGCCATTTTACGACGTTTCTCCTTCTCATGCAAACAGGAGGTACATGGGCACCTCCTGTATTCCAACTAAACCAGCTAGTTTTTGACTGATTCAACGCCTACTATTCCGTGTATACGAACTCCCATTCCCGCTGCAAGCTCAAGGTCATGGATTGCCTTCCTCATGCTTGTCCGGCGTGCCTGAACGAGCTGAACGACAGAATCCGCGGACCGGAGCACCTTAATTCCTTCAGCTGTATCTGCGACCACCCTGACGCTTTGTATGGAGGGAAGTTCTTTAATAGCTTCAACCAGCATTTCAATTGAAGAATCTTCCGCTTCACCCATCACGGCAACAGTAAAGGGGAGTTCGACATCAAGCTCTGTTCCTTCTTTCCCAGCCAGTCCCTCAATAACGGAGACAGCATAGCGTACACTCTCTTTCGCATCGACTCCTCTTTTCCTGTAAAAGAGACCTTCCAGCCACCGATCAATACCGGATCCGAATTTCTTTTTCACTTGAGGGGAAGCAACCGCTATTGACCCGATATAGAGGAGTTTAAGCTGATCGGCAAATTCTTCAGGCGACCAGATAAGAGCGGAGGATGTTGCACGGAAAACTGCGATAAAAGCAGCGATTAGGATACCAATGAAAGCACCTGCGATCCCGTACTTCAACATATTTCGTTTCAAAGACGGCTTGGGCTGAGCCCCGATTTGTTCGATTTTTTCTTCCAAGGCTTCTTCGAGGACTTCTTCTATGATCAGGTCGATTTCCTCTTTTGCCTCATCAATTTTAAGTAATAGTCCGTCGATCTCGCTTCCGACCCGTTCTCTCTCCATCTTTATTAGCGGATTTGCCACAACCAGGGATTTTCGGTTTTGGATTTCGATATCGTATAAATAATCTACATCGACACTTTCCCGGATATTTTCATCGAAGAATGTTTCGGCTTCCGTAGCCAGTCTTTCAGCATTCTCAAGATCCAGAGCTGTGACCTCGAAATAGAGGTGATTGTCCTCGTCCAAGCTAAGACTAATTAGCTCCGCTATCCATTGCACCTCAACATAATCCTGGTAAGCAGCCACAAGATAATTGGCAAATTCTTCATCTTTCGCTATTTTGAGTAACTCAAGATTGAGAAAATACTTTCTATGCTCATATGTATCTTCTGACTCTTCAGATGGCATTTCAGGCGTAATCACTATGTTAAAGGACGCCAGTGGTTGTGCTTTTTCGTCGATTTTAAGATAAATACTATCCGCCAACTTGTGTTTCGAGATATTGACTCGTTCATTCAGCTTTTCAATTTTTTCCTTTAGAAGAAGTACATCAGAGTTCTCCTTGAGAACTGTAGCTTCCACAACATCAGTTTCTTCGCTCGTTAGCACAACTTCTATCGAAGACCTTTCAAATATTCGCCCGCGATAAAAAGCAAAGCCTGCAAGGAGGAAGACTCCGATGACGGCAAACACGATCATCTGCCGCCAAGCGCACAGGAGAACGAAGATTAGATCTTTGGTTTTTATTGAATGCTCAGAATTGGCCATATCTTATCCCCTTTGAATTACAATATTTATTTCTTTCAGACTCACAGTATATCTCACTGATAAGCGTTTAGTTTTTCAATGTTCTCTCGCCCGAAACTGCGAGTCAAGTCCAGATTGTTGGCGTTACATAACCGCCTACAGTAGTTAGATGGCAGGCAAGAACCGCCATGACGTCGCTGAAGGCCTTATCTAAAAGGTCTAGAAGAGTGTTATATGACTTGGTGCTAATCGCCTCTAGGAGCCCGAAAGGGGCGTCACAGCGTTGACAGACTACCTCATCACAGTCAGGATTGTCGTACATGTATAGTAATCGTGTGCGAATCGTAGAGCGGTGATTCTTGGGGATTTTGTCTAAGAGATTTATTGAGAAATGTGCTTGGCAGCACTGTCAGACGGCGTTGCAAAACTGATCCCCGATCGCTTTGACCAATCCTCCATAATTATCGGAGACATCGAAATCGACATCCTCCAAACCACGGATTTTTAAACTTGCGAAAATTTCATACCAGACTTCGTAGCTTTCCCAATCGCCGACTTGGATCCCCTGGATCTCCCGATGTCCTTCCAGATTAACGCCCATCGCGACCAGTATTCCCTTTGACCTTACAGCTCCCCGATTCCGAGCCTTCACATAGATCACATCCCGCACGACGAAAAGACAGGTGACGATTCTGGAAGGCTGCGATGATGGGATCCAAGTTCGCACATAAGGCAGATACCATGTTCTTTGAAAAACTTGTTCCGCAAGGCGTTTCAGCGATCTTTTCTACCTTGCGGGTCGACACGCCTTGGATCACCATCTCCATGAGGCTCAACAACAGGGCCAGCTCACTTCGCTCATGATGGTTGAAAAGTTGGGTCGAAAAAGTCCCCTCCCAAAATTTTGGAACGTGAACTGTCAAGGAACCCACGTGTATTATAAGTCGGCGCGTGCGATAACCACTTCGGCAGGTCTCCTGCCATCCTCTCGTTCAATGCTTCTAAACTTCTATCAATTTGAAGGTTGTTTGATGAATGTCGATCCGTTCTCGCCACAAAGGACCTTTCCCTTGGAATCGAGCTTAATGGCAGTCGCAATCAGGGAAGAGGCGGCGCGAAAGCACGATGAGACCGATCAAGGAGAAAACAAGAACAATAGCTCGTTTCAGGTACAGATACGAGGCATGGACTACTTATCGACTTCCAACAATTCCATCCAAAAGAAATGGGTAACCTCCCTGCACAACTCCAACCTCTGAGTCTATGAAATTGGGAAGTGAGCGGTTTTTAAGACTCTGTTCAACGTCATTAATTTATGGGCGATAAAATACGTAGTTCTTTTTGTTCCTAAAGAATGAGATTATTGGTAGTATGAAAGCGAAAGAAATAGGCAAATTCAAATGACTGAAATCAACAAAACGCGTATTCTCTCCTCTTTGTTTTGGAAGTTTCTTGAAAGAGGCGGCGCGCTCGGCCTTCAATTCCTAGTGCAGGTTGTGCTGGCAAGGCTCCTTCTGCCAGAAGATTTTGGAACAATCGCCTTAGTGTACGTTTTTATTTCAATCTCCGTCGTGTTTGTCGAAAGTGGTTTCGGTATCGCGCTGGTGCAAAAGAAAGAGGTCGATGAAGTTGATTTTTCCTCTGTGTTCTACTTGAGCATACTTGTATCAACCCTTTTTTATTTCCTTTTATTCTTCACCGCACCACACATCGCACATTTCTATAATATGCCAAATATCGTGAAAATAATTAGAGTGTTGGCTGCAAATTTGGTATTCTACGCGATAAATTCTATACAATACGCAATTGTTGCCCGGAATTTTCAGTTTAAATTACTTTTTTTTAGAAGCACGGGTGCATTGCTGGTATCTGGAGCCGTCGGGATCACATTGGCACACGCAGGGTATGGACTATGGGCGATTGTTGGCCAACAAATTACTAATCAGCTGGCAATTACTCTTATTCTATGGTTTACACTACGCTGGAGACCTCGTTTGCTATTTTCTTTTGCGAGAGTTAGAGAACTTTTCTCGTTTGGGTGGAAACTTCTGTCTTCTTCGCTGTTAAGTACTACATATAGGGAACTACATAATCTCGTTATGGGAAAAATATTCGACCCCGTAACACTAGGCAATTATAATAGAGGACAACAATTCCCTTCATTCATTGTATCTAATATAGATGGCTCTATTCATGCCGTGATGTTCCCTGTCTTGGCGACTCATCAAGATGATGTTTCCAAGGTAAAAAATGTCATGAGACGTTCTATCCTATCTAGCTCCTTCGTAGTATTTCCGTTGATGGCTGGTCTGGCGGCAACTGCTGAGTCGGTAATTCGAATTGTATTAACTGACAAATGGCTATCAAGTGTTCCTTTTCTCCAAATAGCATGTGCGGGCTTTGCCCTAATGCCGATCCAAACCGCTAATTTGCAGACCATCAATGCCCTCGGTAGAAGCGATATTTTCCTTAGGCTGGAAATTTTTAAGAAAACCATTGGGATGATTATTTTGGGAGTCACCGCATTTTGGGGAATTTATGCAATTGCCTATGGCGGGGTTGTTACGGCTATACTGTCTTCATTTATCAATGCCATTCCAAACAAGAAGCTTCTTGATTATAGCTATGGCGAACAAGTCAAAGATGTAGCTCCTTCGCTCTTTTTATCACTCTTCATGGGTACAATTGTTTATACGTTGAAATGGCTTGGCCTATCATCGGGTTTGACGTTAGCAATTCAATTGGCAACAGGTGTGATCCTCTATCTCGGCATCGCAAAAATGATAAATATGGCAAGCTACGTTTATTTAATTCAAACGATGAAATCTATTTTTTCAAGAAAAAAGAATGTCTGCTAGGAGATATCATCGAATGCGAATTATTCAGAAACCAATGCGGCGATAAGTCCTCACGTAATAACGCAAGCCCCTTCTACCGAACGTAAAGCGTTCTTTGTCAGACGCTCCCCGTATGACGACGAGAAGGACGACGAGAAGGTGGAATTTTGATACTGTCAAGGATCCGACCTGTTGACTTTGTCAACAGGTCGTTTATCGTACGTTATCCGCGCACTCGAACAAGTCCGTTGGGGTTCAGTTCAACGAAAGGATTTTTGCATGGCGGCAGTGGACTTCGTTATGCGTGATTTCCATCTCCACCAAAGAATTAACACAGGCGCTTTCCTGACCTCCTTTGGGCGGCCCTGCAAACAACCAGTTCTTACGTCCCACGGCGAAGGGGCGAATGGTGATTATTACGGTGCGGCGGAGCCACTGTTCCGCCGCACCGTGAGCCAATGATTCCGGAAAATGTGAGCCACTGTTCCGGAGACTGAGAGCCGGTTAGAGTGGTTTTAGACGACTCCCGTACTTTT
>JAAYJI010000208.1 GCA_012523015.1 Candidatus Hydrogenedentota bacterium | reverse complement strand
TCGCCAACATGCAGCATCCCAAAGATCAGGCACACCTCGCGAATCCTAAGTGGCGTCAATGGTTTGCAGAAGCCTTTGTAGACTCTCTGCGCCAACACTACTACCACTAAAGGGCACGACAGCCCTCTTTTTAAATTTCCCTGTCCCCTATGCTACCCTATCAGCATCCCTGCTCAACCTAACGACTTAAGGATGCTCAGTTTATGTTTCTTCCTATTCGCCCGAGAAGGCTCAGACGGAATGCAACGCTCCGCCGCATGATTCGCGAGACGCGATTACACACGGACAACCTCATCGTGCCGCTCTTTGTGAGAGATGAAGAACACGCTCAAATACCCATTAGCACCATGCCGGGTCAATTCCAATGGGGACTTCATGAAGTTGTTGATCAAGCACAAGAAGCGGCAGATTTGGGCATTCCCGCCGTCTTGCTATTTGGCATCCCATCACGAAAAGATGCGCAGGGCACGGAAGCGTGGAATACAGCGGGAGCGGTTCCCCGAGCTATTACCGCTATCAAGAAGCGCTGCCCGGAGCTTTGCGTCATAACGGATGTATGTTTATGCGAATATACCGATCATGGTCATTGCGGTTTGCTTCGCCAAAACAGAGACGGCATCACGGATGTGGATAATGATTCCACGGTGGACGTCCTCATGAAAGAAGCCCTGTGTCACGCACAAGCCGGCGCGGATATCGTTGCCCCCTCCGACATGATGGATGGCCGCATCGGCGCGATCCGTGACGCCTTAGACGCCGGTAATTTTGAAGATGTTGCCATCATGGCTTACAGCGCAAAATTTTCCTCCGCCTTTTACGGTCCTTTCCGTGAGGCGGCGGAATCGGCTCCTCAGTTTGGCGATCGGCGCTCCTATCAAATGGATCCTGCCAATGGTGATGAAGCGCTGCGCGAAATCGAATTGGATATAGAGGAGGGCGCAGATATTATCATGGTCAAGCCGGCGCTGGCCTACTTAGACATCCTCCATCGTGCGGCAGACAACTATAATATACCCCTCGCCGCTTACAATGTATCGGGTGAATATGCCATGGTCAAAGCGGCGGCAGCCCAAAATTGGCTTGACGAGAAAAAGACAGTACTCGAATTGACGCAAGGAATCCGCCGCGCCGGCGCGTCGTTGATTATTAGTTATTGGGCCATGGATCTGGCCCGTTGGCTTCAAAAATAAGAAAGATTAAAAATGGATCATTGCCTTTCTGAAGGGTTGTGGCGTGAAGCGCAAACCGTGCTTCCCGGTGGTGTGAACAGCCCGGTACGCGCCTTCAAATCGGTAGGCGGCAACCCCTTTTTCGTGCGTTCCGGCAAGGGCGCACTCCTCACCGATGAAGACGGTAATACGCTTATCGATTACGTGCTGTCGTGGGGTCCTCTTGCCGTGGGTCATGCCCACCCTGAGGTGGTAGATGCGGTAAAAGAGGCTGCTGAAAAAGGCTTCGGCTATGGGATCCCCACTAGTCTGGAAACAAGCTTGGCGCAACGCCTTATCCGCCATTTCCCTTCCATGGATCGTGTCCGCTTTGTAAACAGCGGTACAGAAGCGACCAAGAGCGCCATACGGCTAGCCCGTGGATTTACAAAGAGGGATCTCATCGTCAAGATGGATGGCTGCTACCACGGTCACGGCGACAACTTGCTCGTCCGTGCGGGCAGCGGTGTCGCCACCTTAGGCTTGCCGGACAGCCCGGGCGTACCTGCCGCAACGAGCGCGCAAACCTTGGTTGTTCCCTACAATGATGAAGAGGCTATCACGACCGTTTTTAATCATTATGGAGAAGAGATTGCCTGCGTCATTGTGGAGCCTGTAGCCGGCAATATGGGTGTGGTCATTCCGAAACCCGGCTATTTACAAAAGCTGCGCGATTTAACTGCCGCTGCCGGCGCACTGCTTATCTTTGACGAAGTGATGACCGGCTTCCGTGTATCTTTAGGCGGCGCGCAGGAACATTTTGGAATCACGCCCGATCTCACGACCTTGGGCAAAGTCATTGGCGGCGGCTTACCTGTCGGCGCTTATGGCGGCGCGGCAGCGGTCATGGATCTTTTGGCTCCCCAAGGACCGGTCTATCAAGCGGGCACCTTATCGGGCAACCCCATGACCATGACCGCAGGCTTGAAGAGCTTGGAGATTTTGGCGAGACCCGGTATCTTTGAAGGCATGACAAAACACTTGGAAATGTTGTGCACTGGATTGGCCGATCTGCTGCAGCAAGCGGGAATCCCTGCCTTTCAAAGGCGCATCGGTACCATGGCGTGCACCTTCTTTACCGACAACGAAGTATACGATTATACAAGCGCCAAAGAATCGGATACCGAAGTGTATAAAAAATGGTTTCGCGGCATGCTGAATCGGGGCGTATATTTCGCGCCTTCCCAGTTTGAAGCCGCTTTCGTCAGCAGCGCCCATAACGACGATACGCTGAACAAGACCTTGGAAGCCGCACAACAGACGATTAAAAACGACCTGTAACGCACGGCAGCGACAGCAATACGATTCAATCTCTTTACCCTTTAAAATCAGGAGGAATACTCTTATGCGGCGTCAACTAATCATCCTAGCCTTCGTTCTTAGTTGTTTCACGGTGCATGCTTTTGGTGAAAGCATTTTTTCCGAGGCCCGTCCCGTCTGGCTGGAAGGTCGGGAAACAGAAATGAATGTTTTCGCCGGCTTTCGCGCCATCTTTAACGCAAGCCCTGAAGACGACGCACAGCTTCGGATAACGGCCTCCACCTTATACCGCGTCTTTCTCAATGGTCATTTTGTAGGACATGGTCCCGCCCGTGCCCCCCATGGCTATTACCGGGTTGATGTGTGGGATCTTGCTCCCTGGCTTCAGGCAGGCGATAATATCGTGGCTGTCGAAGTAGCCGGCTACAATTCGAACAGTTATTATGTATTAGATCAACCTTCTTTTTTGCAGGCGGAAGTGCAATCAGGCACGAAAGTTTTATGCGCCACAGGAAGGGAAGAAAACCCCTTTATCGGTTTCCCCATTCCTGAGCGGCTGCAAAAAGTACAGCGTTATAGTTTTCAGCGTCCTTTCGTCGAAATCTATCGTCTTGCACAAGACTACGACGCTTGGCGCAGCAATGGAGCGCTCAGCCTTCCCAAAGCAGCCGTAACGCAAGTAGAGGCGAAACAGATACTCAGCAGAGGTGTCCCCTATCCTAACTTCGAAATCCAGCCTGTCCTGCAACAGATCTCAGCGGGTACCTTCCGGCAAAACGAGCTGAACCGTTGTTTCGAAGATCGGAGTTTGGTGAATATCAGCGAAAAGCTAAAAGGCTTTGCACCGGATCAACTGGAGTTTACCCTGAGCGATTTGCTTTGTTCCGTCGAAAACACTTCCATTCAGGAAGTACGAAAGGCAGTTGAGGCGGACAGCTCCTTTCCCATGGAAGCAGGAAACTTTCAGGTCTTGGATCTGGGCGTGAACCTAAGCGGCTTTCTGCGGATGAAAGTGGATTGTGATACGGCCACCCGCCTATTGATAAGTTTTGATGAAACAGAATCAGATCTTGATGTGAACTGGAGAAGACTGGGCTGTGTGAATGCTTTCCTCGTTGATCTTGAGCCGGGCCAATACAGTCTGGAAGCTTTTGAACCGCATACCATGCGCTGCATCAAAATCATGACCTTATCGGGGCAGGGCGTGATCTCGGAATGCGGACTGCGCCGCTACGAACACCCCAACGCGGACCGTGCCCTATTCCATTGTTCGGAAGAAAAATTGAACCGAATCTTTGAAGCAGGCAGAACGACCTTTGCCCAAAATGCCGTAGATATCTTTATGGACTGTCCCCACCGTGAGCGGGCAGGCTGGTTATGCGATTCTTATTTTACAGCGCGCGCCGCACTGAGTCTGACGGGCAAGGTTGATGTGGAACAAAACTTTATCCAAAACTATTTGTTGCCTGAAAGCTTTGCACATCTGCCCGAAGGGATGCTGCCCATGTGCTATCCTGCAGACCACTACGACGGTGTCTTCATCCCTAATTGGGCAATGTGGTTCGTCATGGAATTGGGCGAATATGCACAGCGCGGTGATGAAGGCAATCTCATAGAAGCTTTACGTACCAAAATCGAGAAGCTCTTCACGTATTTTGAAGGCTTTGAAAACGAAACCGGACTGCTCGAGAAACTGGATAGTTGGGTCTTTGTGGAATGGAGCGCTGCCAACAATTTTGTGCAGGACATCAATTATCCTTCCAACATGCTGTATGCCGGAGCCCTTGATGTTGCCGCCAAACTTTACGACCGGCCCGCTTGGAAAGAAAAGGCTGATCGGATTCGCAACACCATACGAGAACAAGCGCTCAAGGCGCCCTTTTTCGTGGACAATGCCCTTCGTAAGGATGGAACAGTCGTACTCACTGAAAACATAACGGAGGTGTGCCAGTATTTCGCCTTCTATTTTGGGGTTGCCACGCCGGAGCAAGATCCGGAATTATGGCGTATACTTTTGGATGAATTCGGCCCCAAACGACAGGAACAAGGACTGTATCCTGAAGTACATCCCGCCAACGCCTTTATTGGCAATATACTGCGTTTTGAATTGTTGTCCCGCGCAGGACGTACCCAGCAGACCCTCCATGAAATGGTGGACTACCTCATGTATATGGTGGAAAGAACGGGTACCCTGTGGGAAAATCAGCAGGACCATGCCAGCCTGAATCATGGCTTTGCCTCCCATGCTGTGGTGACCTTATTCAGAGATGTCTTGGGCGCGGCTGCCGTGGATGCCAACAAGAAGACATTGGCTATCAAGCTGAACCCTTCCGATCTGACATGGTGTACCGGCTCCATTCCCATTGGCGACGACATGATTCAGATTCAGTGGCAAAAGAAGGATGACACCCTCAGCCTGTATGTTGACTGTCCTGAAGATTTTTCTGTCAGCATCGACAATGCCACGGCATTTACCTTGAAGTGCAGCGACACGCCCCTTTCTCTCGATTAGATTATTTTGTTGAAAAAGTGTAACGGCATACGCAATTGCGGCGCACGCCCTTCCACCACTTTAGAAGGGAAAAGGACTTCCCCTTTTTCTTTCCCGGGTCGGGACTATCACAATTTACCGGGAAAGCGTATAATGGAAGTAGTGTCGGGACCTTTAACATCCGCACAGAAAGGAGATGCAATTCATGGTAACACTAAACAATGATTCATCGGAGAAAAAGGGAAGCGATTTTATTGAAGAGATGTTGAGCAAAGGTGTGGGAATTTTAGGCAGCCTTGCCGAAGCCACCATTGCGGTCTCCAAACAAGCATCCATTGATAGTACGCGGCACCTGATCAACTTTCATCGAAGCGCTATCATGAAAGGCTTGAACTTGGTTGCTAAAGCCCACGACGTAGCGGAAGACTCCTTGTTGAGTTCGGTAAAGGAAGGCAAATGGCTGCCCGGTGAAGGCAAAGAGATCATCGATGCATGGTCGGAAAGCATGAAAAACGGCTTAGAAGATTTCAGCAAAGTGACCGACAAAAGCTTTGAGTTGTTGATCCAATTCTTAGACCGCGTCGAAAAAGAAAAAGCCGCCGCTGAAGCGAAAGATGCCGAGGCTGAGGAAGCCGTCGTTGTAGACGTGGATCCGATCCCCGTTGAAGATGCGCCCGAAGACAGTTTTGAAAGTGCCGGTGACGGGGTCTAATCACTGCACGGCCAAAAGCTATAGACAGATTTCTTGTGGCGCCTACGGGCTGCCTGATTGCAAGTACAATCGTTAACACGCTAATTTTATGCATAGAATGGAAGGGAACTTATCATGGCACGACCGCCTCGGGGGAACAGTACACCCCCCTCTTTTTCGGGTTCAGCTACACGTGTTAAATGGAGCACAAGCCGCGCCTATGACGGCCCTTACCCAACGGTGTACAAACAATTTTATAAATTGGAAACCCTGCAAAATGCCTGCGAGAAATTGCTGCGCGAGCAGGACCGTTTTTTTTGGACCACCTTGACTGCTTTGGCGGGCGGCACGTCGTCCCTCCGTTCATTACAGTGTGATCTCCTTTATGAAGACACCACGCGCTTCGTCTACGATCTTGCCTTGTCATCGTCGGACAAGAAGACGCCGCTCATCCGTCTCGCCGTTGCTAAGAACCATGAAGAGTGCAGCATTGCCTTAGAAAAAGAATACAACGCCTTGATATGGGTTGGGAAACACGTCCCTAACCACGCCCCCACGCTGCACGCTTACGGTCACATCTATTTGCCCGACCGCTATCGGCGCAGAGAAGTCAACCGGGAAGTCTTTGCCTATTTCTATACAATCCCCTACAAACTGGCGCCCCTCTATGTTGCCTCAACAACACAACTGGGCCCTCATGGAGAAAAAGCGTTTCGGTATTCTAACCGCGACACAGAAGTCTTGAAAAAACGGATCATCACGCTCTTGGCAAATTGCTATGACATGGGCGGCAGCAAAGGCGTCCTTGCCGAAGACCTTTATCCCGAATGTTTCTCCGTACGGGCGCAAACGCCTGTGCAGCCTGCTTCCTTACTGTTGCGCCAATGCCCCCGCATGCGCACGCGCTTGGGACCGAAACATTTCATGAACGCCCTGCTTCTCGGCTATCTGCGTTCGGGCAAAACCTACATGGCACTCGCGCCGATTAATCCTGCCGATTTTCACGCTGCCCTTTTGGACGCAGTGGGAGCAGAAAACGCGAAGATGCTATGCAGTTCTTTATTGCGCCGTCCCGCAACACGGAAGGATACAGGCTCCGCCAAAATCCCCGTTGAATTGCCGGGCAAGGCTTATATAGAGGCGCTCGCAGAGGCGGCAGGTATATAAGGAGCGAGGGCAATACATAAGGCGTAGACGTGCTCAGGCGGCGTACTGTCCAGACGGAGGGCGTCTTTTTCGGTCATGACCACAATCATATCGCCCCTGAAACAGCCGGGAGGAATGTCGCCGTGATCCGGTGCACTGTAACGCTCCGCAACAATCGCGCCCAGGGATTTCAAGGTTTCGAAAAAAGACTGTGGATTGCCGATACCGCACACGGCGCGCAGCTTTTTTTCACAGAGCCAATCCAAGGGGTAGTCCTTGCCGTCGGCAAGACGTCTCAATCCGGTCGCTTCATGGATGGTATAGCGAATGGGAATCTTCGGCGCGAAGCGGCGAATGCTGTTCACAATAGAGGGCAGATTTTCCGGCGCTTGATCACAGCGGGTCACAATCACTTCCGTGGCACGCTGTATAGCAAAGAGCTGTTCCCGTAAAATACCGCGGGGAATTATAAATCCGTTTCCGAAAGGATTCGTAGCGTCGATGAGCAGAATATTTTCATTTCGCTGCAAGCGCACTGCCTGGTAAGCGTCATCCAAAATAAGCGTGTCATAGCCGGCGCCGATGGCGGCGCGCGCGCCTGCTACCCGATCAGGGGAACGGACGATGCCCACGCCTGGCACACGGGAGGCGATCAAAGCGGCTTCATCACCAAAGCGTTTCGCCACACGAGCTAAGCTTTCCTTGCCGTCGAAGAGTAAGGGGAAAGATTCACGGGACGCGCCATAGCCGCGGGTAATCACAGCTACGCTTTTGCCCTCTTTCATTTCTTGCGCTGCCCGCTCGATAACGGCGGGCGTTTTACCCGTCCCCCCTGCCGTGATATTGCCCATACTAATCACATAAGCAGATACCGACACAGGTCGGCGGCGTAAGCGGAGCCACATGCCGAAACGTTGAATCCACGAGGCAAGCCAAAGCACACTATGCCAAAAGAGGGGCAAAGGAGCGTTGCTGCGTACCTTATGGGCGAGTCGTTTGAAATAGTTCATTGGGGAATGAATCGTTTTCCGCTAAGTTGACGAACGGCATTTTTTAATTCTAACATGGTCAATGTGGACAGGGCTTCCGAAATAGAGATACGACAGGTCAAGGCGATCTCATCCACAAAAGAACCTTCCGGATTGAGAGAGCGCAAAATGTCTTGCTCCACCTTCGTGAGAACGGGCGCCGGAGCGGGCGCAGCCGCAGCGGCGGGTATCGTATCTTGGGGAACAGCTGATGCGCCCTTTACGTTTTGAGCTTTATGAAAGAGAAGGGATTCTTGAAAGGCTCCTTCCCCTTCCAAGGTATCTTTGACGGGACTCCGTTTCATTTCCGGCGGAAGCAAAAGTTCCACCAAAATATCATCTACCGTTTCCACCAAACGCGCCCCGTCTCGGATCAACTCATGGGGGCCGCGGCTGTTGGCGAGTCCGGCAGGACCCGGTACTGCGAAGACTTCCCTGCCCTGTTCTGCGGCGAATTTCGCAGTCATGAGCGAGCCGCTTCCCGGCGGCGCTTCCACGACGACCGTTCCCAAACACAGGCCGCTCAGTATACGGTTTCGTTGGGGAAAGTTTTGTTTCAATGCACGCACGCCCATAGGAAAGGTGGATACGGCGCAGCCGTGCTCAACGATTGATTGCAAGAGAGGCCCATTGGAAACGGGGAAAACGCGGTCATGTCCAAAGGCAAGTACAGCGATGCTTCTTCCGCCTGCCGCCAACGCCCCCTCATGGGCTGCGCTGTCGATACCTTCCGCTAACCCGCTCACCACCGTAATGCCCCGTTCTGCCAAATCATAGGCCAATTTATAGGCGAGCTTCGCGCCGAATTGCGAACATCTTCGTGTACCTACCAGGGCAACGGCATATTGATCCTGTTCCAACAAAGTACCGCGCACATAAAGGACTACGGGCGGGTCGTAGATTTCAGCCAGCTGCTCAGGATATTCGGGATCATCCATGGTTACCAGATGCACATCCCGCTCACGCATCTTCGCTTCTTGCAATTCAAGATCGCCCATATCAGCGTAGCCGGTAATCCGTTGCGCAATGGCTTTACCAACAATAGGGGCAAGTTCTTGGTCCGTGGCTGCCAATACATTTCGGGGCGTACTAAAGCGCGCCAGCAATCGGATAAAACGTGCTCTGCCGATGCCCGGGATAAGGGCAAGCCGCAGCCATTCCCGTTGTTCGCGGGTTAATTCCATCCCAATACCTCCGGCGCGCCTTTATAGACGGCGCACCCACAAGTTTCTAAAGGAAAGATCATCTTCATGGTTTTGAAGAATAATATACCCTTCTCGGGGCAGTAAGGCAAGGGGTGTATCGAATTTACCAATAGGCTCAGTCATCTGAGAAATGTCGATTGATAAGACTTTCCAACCGTTATAGACCACCTCCAATTGGCTGCCTTCAAAACGAATATCGAAAGAGTTCCACGACCCCTCGGGCAATGCCATATTGAACATGGGCGTAGCAATGTCATACAAGGCTCCGCTGCTGTGTTTAGACGGCGCTCCGCCATAGTCACCAAAGACTTGGATTTCCATACCCTTTTGAACCGGGTCGGCGGGGTCGGTACGAATAAAGATACCGCTGTTCGCGCCTTGGGGAGCTTTAAATTCGACATGCAATTCGAAATCGCCGAAGCGTTCCTTTTCCCAGGCTATATAGCGGGTAGACTTTTTCCCATGCACCTCGAAAACGCCGTCCTTTATACTAAAGACGCCTTCTGTCGTATCGGTGACATTTTTCCAATGTGCTGCATTTTCGGGGCTGAATAAGGGGATCCAACCCGCTGCTTCTGACGGGGCGGGCGTGGCTGCGCCTTGGGGCAGGCGCTCTTCATCTTCGGCACACGCAAAGGGAAGCGTTAGCATAAAAAGGCATAGACACAAGACAATCAGATGGGGATACTTCATGAGCACATCCTTTCCGGGCAGCGTTGCGTTTGGTAAAAAACAGCGTATCGTTGTAATTTTAGATCTTTATGTATAGCAGAAACCAAAGTGCTTATTCGACAGGGACTAAAGGCGCAGCATTTTGCTGCGTCACTTTTTGGAGCCATTCGCGCCAGTATCGGGGACTGTTTCCAAAATCCATGCCGGTGCGTTGCCGCAACAGCTGCACCGCCGTTCCCGAAAGTCCGCGGTTACGTTCCATGATCTCCACCAACAAAGGTATCAGTATATCATCAGGATACCAACTTATGGCACGCAGTGCGGTCATCTGCATATCCGTGTACCGTTGCCCCAAACAGATTTGCTTGAGCAGATCGAAGGAACCGGGTTCTTGTAAAAAGGCCAAGGCGCGGACTGCACGCACTTTGAAATAAGCATCTTGATGATCCAATATCTTCATCCACTGCGCGCTTGATCCTGAGGGCATGATTGAATAGAGCGCATCTAAGGCGAGTTTCGCCATGGCAGGATCATCGTTCCCAAGCATGGGAAAGAGCAGCGGCGCCGCTTCAGACTCCCGTGTTTGTCCCAAACAATAGACGGCAATGCGCTTATGTTCATGCGTCTCCAAAGTGGTGCGCAGCGTCTCCAACAAGAAGGGATTGATCCGTTGTGCCAGCACGGGCAGCGCTGCATTCAAATGCTTCGTTTCATCTACGGTTCCTGCCGAAAATGTGCGCATGACATAGGCAAAGAGGGCGCTGTCATCAATAGCATTGAGGCGCTGTTGCGCACTGAGCCGCACCGCTTCAACGGGATCCAACAAGCCGCGGATAATAGCCAGCAAGGATTTTTCGTCCTCCTCGTCGAGGGGCCACACTTCGGCAGCCCGTCGGCGCAATTCAGGTGAATCAGTGTCTGCCATCCGATTTAATAACCACGCAGCACTGCTTTGCGGACTGGCAGGCGGCGCATAGGAACGAGCTTCCGGCGTGCTCTTCATGCCCGGCGGTGTGGCAATGGGCTTCGGCGTCGGCGCCGGCTCCGTCTTATGATCCCATTGAGGGAAAGCCGGCGGTATTTTTGCTTCGGAGCCTTCTTCCCCGATCGCGAAGAGAGGGATCATCAGCATAAGAAGCAGGAGCGGCGCCATGGATACTTGTTGTATCTTATTGGAGCGAAACATAGGGGGCGTGGTGGTGTGAGCTCTTTTTTCGTTGGATGATCTGTCCCCTGCGCGGCACATGGTCATAGCCTTGTTTTTCTATTCTGAAAAGAGCAGTTTATGGATTTGGCTGGCGCCGGCGAGAAATATGGTAATGAATAAGAGCACAAAGCTAATGAGCAGAGAATAGCCGCCTTGATAACTTCCAAAAGATCGTCCCCACGAAGCGGTGTAATAATCAAGCCATCCTTTGCCTCCGGAAACGCCGTCGCTCAGGATCAGGCTAAAATTGGTGAAACACAGCAACAACCCAGTGAAAAGGAGGCTTCCTAAAAAGACCAGTGCCAGCGTGACCATGGTTACTAAGAATCGGCGTTGCTCATATTCACGCATCGCAATAATGCGAACGCGTGCATCCACACCACGATGCAGCGATAGCGGCGCCTTCAGAAAAGGCTCCTCTGTCAACGCTTCTTCGATAAGTGCGTCCAGCTCATCTAGGGGAGTGGAATTGTATGTCATCCTTGCTTAATTCCTTTTCCACGATTTTACGCAACATTTTTCTTGCCCGAAACATCCATGTTTTCAACGTGCCTTCAGGAACACCCAAGGTCTCTGCGATCTCAAGGTATGAAATACCTTTGAGGTAATACAGCGTCACGACGGTGGCATAGCGGTCGGGCAACAAGCGTACACAACGCCGAATATGTTCTTTCCTGTCTTTCACCGTCGGCTGATGTTCCGTATCACTCGTATGACTGAAGCTCTCATCAATAAGTTCCACTTCCGCCCGTTTTTTTCGTTTGTTTAATTCGGTCAGACATGTGGTCGCCGTAACACGGTACATCCACGTACTAAAACTGCAATCACCGCGGAAGCCTTTCAAGAGTCTATAGGCTTTTATAAAAGATTCTTGCGCTTGGTCTTCCGCCTGTGTCGCATCGCGCATAAAGCGGTACGCAACGTTATACACCAAATGCTGGTGTCTGCGAACCAATTCAGAAAAAGCGTCTCGATCACCGGACTGGGATTTCCGAACCAATTCTACATCGCTCAAAACCTTTGATGGATCGTCTAGACCTTCAAGGTAGGTTTTTACAGCAGCTTCTCTAGTCATAGAACACTCCTTTGCAGGATGACATCTCCATTCATAGAATGAAGGGATATTTTCGTTTCGCCGTTGCCAAGGCTTCCGAGGATTTCGCGGCGTCGCTCCACGGTACGCGCAGGCAACAACGCGGGATCGCTTCGGATAGCGCCCTGTTCGGTGGACGCATGAACGTTCACCGACATCAGCTCCGGCAGTACTAGTGTAATACTTCCGTTCAGTGAGGTCAAGTCGCAGCTATGAATTTTCTGATCCAGAAGTGTGGTCGTAATGGATCCGGTCACTGTCGAAGCCTGTATAGAGCCTTTAAAAAGGCTGGTAATAATGCTGCCATTGACGGTTTCCAGAAAGGCATCGTCCTTGCAGCCCACCACATTGATGCGGCCATTAATGGTTTTTACGCTGCTCCGCCCCTCCGGATATTGCACATCCACATCGGTGTTATTCCCGTCAATCGTCACCTGATTACAGCCTTCACCAACGCGCACATTGCCGTTATCCACTTCCACGATGACATTCATACCTAAAGGCAGCGTAATGCGGTAATGGACGTGGAGATCAACAAAATCCGGGCGGTCTTCCGGTTCTGTCACAATATAGAGCGACTCATCCGATTCACGAATGGCAACCAAAGACTCCACATAACTTTCAGCGTCGGGCAGCTGGGCCGCCGTGGTTACGTAGGTGCGGATACGCGCCTCAATTTGTATGACGGAAGCCGTTTCTGAAGGATACACGCGCACCGCCCCGTCTGTACTCTTGAGATGCAAGAGCGTCTTGGGGGCAAAAGTATAACTGCGTTCCGCCCTAATTCCGGGCGGCAAGACCTCTCGGGGCAATTTTGACGCCAATAAACCGACCGTGAAAATTTGTATTGCAATCGCGATCAAGGTGGCGGTTAACACACTTTTAAGCATAAGACAATCCTAAAAGAGCGCTTCTCCGGCTGTTCCGGCAGACCAAGCGCTTCTTTTAAAAGGGTGGTTATTCCTTCAATGTTCCCTACAGTGTACAAAATTATAGGGGTCGAGTGTTACTATAGGACTTACAGTCTGATAAGGCGGAAGAGAAAACTCTTAAAATACCCGGGAAAGGATGTTATGAGAAAGTTAATGCGCGTCAGTTTCACCATTGAAGAAAGCCTCTATCAGGAAATGGAAAAACTGGTGCAAGAAGGCAATTATGCGAACCGTTCAGAGTGGATCCGCGATTTGGTACGGGAGCGTTTGGTCAAGGACTCGTGGAAAAATAATGAGGAGGCAGTGGGAACTATTACCTTGGTATATGAACACGAACGCCGCGACCTCTCCGGCAGACTCACCCAATTGCAGCACAGCCATCATCATGCTATTTTAGCCACAACCCACGTGCATCTGACCCATGATCTATGCGTGGAAATGGTCATGGCGCGGGGCCGTGCGCAAATTATCGAATCGCTCGCCGATGAGATGCGCTGCCAAAAAGGCGTGCTCCATGTCTCGGTTTCGATGAGCACCACAGGCAAACGTCTGGTATAAAGCTTCCGGTCTTTGAGCAGAACTAAACCTTAAAGTTGGAGTTCCGCGGGATTCTCGACGGGCGCTTCGGATATATCCCCTTCTTCCCGTGACGCAATGGCTTTTTGTGCTCTGTCTAAGAAGCCCTTCACCTGTTCTGACGGCTCCACTTCAATACAACGGGCGATTTGGACAGCACTATCGAGGCTGCCAACGGTGCCCAAGACCTGAATAGCGTGGTAGCGTATGGTAAATTCGAGTTCTTGGTTACATGCGGCGTCTTCGTAAATAAAGAGATAATCCCTTGCTCGAATGACGGGAAAAGCGAGTACAATTTCCGCGCGATCCTTTATTTCTGTGTTCGCATCTTTCCACAAGTCTACTGCGCCGGCAACGGCATCGTCATCATCTCGGCGAAGCAAAACGAGCACCGCTTCTTTCCTCACATAGGAATCTTCATCGCTTAATAGCTCTTTAATGCGGGCATCGGTTTCCGGCGCTTCTAAGACCGCTAATAGGTTGATGGCACAACCTCTCGTTATCTCGTTTTTATCGGCTTCGGTCATCGCCACCAAGCGTTCCGAATCGGAAGCATCGACGTATCCCGTCAGCGTGATAACCGCCAAGACCTTGGCGGGCGCATCGGTTTCTCCATCGTCCAAGAGCTGGAATAAAGGATCCAAGGCGGCCTTCCCCTGTGCGGCTAGCTGTTGTACGCAGTTCATTGCCAGAGGGATATCCATGGTGTGCAATTCGCCTTTGGAAATCTCGAGCCATGTTTGGAGCGGATCGGCTGCCGTTGTTTGGACCGGAGCATCTACCTTATCCTCATCCAGGATAATTTTGGAGCGGCCGTCGCATGCACTCAACCATACCAAGCTTAAGGCGCATAATAGTGTCAGAAGTCGAAAATACACGGTGATTTCCTTTCATACATTACAGAGAGCAACTGATTCGACAAAGTGTATCATATCGCGCCCTATCGCCCCTATTCAGTCCGAGAAAAGTCCCCATCGGCATGCGAAATCCTTTTCTGATGAAAAAGAGAGGGGGCATATAGTACTATATAGATTCGATTCTTTCCCTCAACACCCTATATCTGGAGATTCATGTGGATAACATTTCTTATAATGAATTAGTAGAAGAACTGGCGCAAGCCTTAAAAGGGCGAGCCCGAGATAAACAACGCCTTGTCACGATTTCAAAAGATACAGCAGCATTGCTCAATGGCATCACGGCATCAGACGACGGAGACAGCCTCGAAAAGATCGCCGAGGAAGTGGCGGCTTGTCAGCGCTGCCCCCTCCATGAAACACGGCTGAATACGGTGCCCGGTGAGGGACATCCCAGAGCGAAAATCGTTTTTGTGGGCGAGGCACCGGGCGCTTCAGAAGATAAACAAGGCCGTCCTTTTGTGGGCAGAGCGGGGCAATTGCTCACCGATATTATCTCGAAGGGCATGAAAATGAGCCGCGACGATGTGTATATTTGCAATGTACTGAAATGCCGCCCGCCCGACAACCGCAATCCCAATCCCGATGAAGTTTCCGCCTGCGAACCCTATCTCCAACGGCAGTTGGCGCTCCTGCAGCCCCGCGTCATCTGTGCCTTAGGCGCTGTGGCGGCCCATTGTTTACTCAAAAGAGATGACCCCCTCGGCAGTATGCGCGGGAAATGGCATGAATACCAAGGTATCCCCTTGCGCGTGACCTATCACCCCGCCTATTTACTGCGTCAGCCCGATAAAAAGCAGCAAACCTGGGAGGATATTAAAGCAATCCTCCGCTACCTTGAGGAACATGCGTGAGACCATGGCCAGAAGAAGCGAAAAGGGCACTGTAGAAACGCCGCAGCCTGTCCCCCCTGTCATCGGTGTCCCTTGGTACCGGTCCCTCTTTTTCAGGGTCGTCATTTTATGCACCGTTCTCTTGTTCTGCCTCTTCGCCTCGGTCATTGTGATTACGCGCCACTTTGTGCAAGAGACCTTGCGGCAAATGGAAAGCCGCGCAATGGATATTGCCCACAGCCTTGAAATCCGCTTTGAAGAGGAAGACGACGTCGGCTATGACACCTTAGAAACGGAGCTCATGGATTTGTATAAAGGGGTGGATATCAAGCTTGACGACGCAGAAGGCACGACCCACGCCGCCTCTTTTACCTTGCAGCATTTGCCCGGCGGCGCCATTGAACGGGTCGCACGGGTGCCCATGATCAATAAAGAACGCCCTGTTTTGATGACCGTGTCCATGATCGTTCAGCCGCAAACAGAAATAGTCCGTGCTTTTCGTAACCGCTACATGGTCATCCTTATGGTGGTCTTTATTCTTGATCTGGCGTTGATGATTTATTTTATTGCCAAAGCCTTGCGTCCCTTGGGGCGGCTGTCTGAAAAATGTGCAGCCATAAGCCGCGGCCACCTTGAAGCAGTGAGCACACGAGGCGGCTCCGGCGAAATACTCGCCCTCGAAAAAACCTTTAATGATATGGTGGATAGCCTGCGTGAAAAAGAGATCATGGAAGGAAAACTCCGTCAGGCACAGCGTCTTTCTGCACTGGGTAATCTCGCGGCAGGTATTGCCCATGATATCCGCAACCCGTTGAATGCGATCAAATTGTTATCCTGCCATGCCCAAGATTCGTTGGGTGATGAGAACCCCTTGGCAGAAAAGTCGCTCCATACCATCCGCGATGAAGTGGATCGTCTGGAAGATATCGTTTCCAATTTTTTGTCATTAGCGCAAGAAACAGAATTGAAACCTGAATATTTTGAAGTAGATATTTTATTGGAAGAATGTCTGCATCTTTTCAAACAAGATGCCGCGTTCCGAAACATCCATTTGAGCAGTGACTTGAACGCGCGCGGCTTGGTTTTGTACCTTGACCCCAAACAATGGAAACGGGCTATTTTAAATATTCTCTTAAATGCCTTGGAATCTTGTCCTGCCGGGGGCCGGGTCAGACTGCTCTCACGCAGCACCGATACAGAATGCGAAATAGAAATTCGTGACGACGGACCCGGCATACCCAAAGAAACGCTCGAACAGGTCTTTGATCCCTATTTCACGACTAAGCCGGGCGGCACCGGCCTCGGCCTTTCCATCACGCGGGGCATCGTGGAAGGTCACGGCGGCAGTATCGACGTGACCGGCTCCCGGGATTGGGGCTGTCAGGTGCTGATCAAAGTTCCCTTACATCATTCCGTAAACACTAAAAAGACAACAGCATGAGCTCAACGACCTATCACATTCTTGTAACAGAAGATGACCGTGTACAACGTGCCATCATCTCCGATATTCTCGAGATGAATGGATATCAGGTGTACCGCTGTGCCTCGGGAGAAGAGGCGCTGGAACAGATAACAGAACATCCCATTGACGTGTTGCTTACTGATCTGAAAATGCCGGGCATAGACGGTCTAGAACTCATGACACGGGTCAAACAAAGCATTCCGGAAATCGACGTGGTCATTATGACCGCTCATGCCACCGTGAAAACAGCGGTGACCGCTATCAAAGAAGGAGCGGCCGATTATCTCGATAAGCCCTTCGACAAAGACGAACTGCTGCATGTGATCGGGCGCACCTGTGAGCGGCACACCTTGCGCTGTCAGAACATATTGTTGACGCGGCTTATTGATGATTCTATTGCGCTGGGGAACATTGTCGGTAAAAGTACGGTCATGCGTGAAGTCTTCGAACGGACACGGCGCGCCGTCAACGTGTCCAGCACCGTTTTAATACAAGGCGAATCGGGAACGGGCAAGGAATTGATCGCCCGTCACATCCATTTTTCAGGGCCTCGTTCCAAGAAAGCCTTCATCGTCGTGAATTGTGCGGCGATTCCCGACAGCTTGGTGGAATCTGAACTTTTTGGACACGAGAAAGGAGCTTTCACCGGCGCGGAAACGGCACGGCAAGGGAAATTCGAACTCGCCAACGGCGGCACCCTCTTCTTAGACGAGATCGGCGATATGCGCCTCGAAAGCCAGGCGAAATTATTGCGTGTCCTGCAAGACGGCGTTATTGAACGGGTCGGCGGCAGCAAATCCTATACGGTTGATGTGCGCACCATTGTGGCTACCAATAGGAATTTGCGCCAATGTGTCGCCGAGGGCAGTTTCCGCCAAGACCTCTATTATCGGCTGGAAGTACTGTCCATCCCGCTGCCGCCGCTGCGCGATCGGATGGACGATCTGCCTCTTCTCATCAGTCATTTCCGAGATAAGCTCGCCAAAAAACTGAATATGGATCCGCCCATGATCAGTTCGGAGGTGGTCGATGCCTTCCGTAAATATCGATGGCCCGGCAATGTGCGCGAATTGGAACACACCTTGGAAGAGATGTTTATTCTATCGCCGGGCACGACCCTGGAGCGCAGTTCCCTTCCCGAAAAGCTTCTAGCCGCCGAAGAACAGCCCGCCGATATTCTATTGCCTTCCGGAGGACTGATCCTCGAAAAAGTAGAACAAGAACTCATCCAACAGGCTTTGGAACGTTCCGGCGGCAGCATCAAAGAAGCAGCAGAATTATTGGGGCTATCCTATAAAACCCTCCAATACCGCTTGAAAAAATACGAGATAGAAAGAAACCCCTCCTAAGGACACGGCGAAGCGGCGTCACGGACCGGCTTACTGCCGATGGATTACGGACAACAGGCCGCTTTTAATACCTCATAGCGCGCGCGCATCTCCTTGAGCAATTCAGTCTTTTGCGGATCGTGGACGAGATTATGCTGCTCGTGAGGATCGTTGCGCAGATCGAAAAGTTCCTCGTAAACGGGCTGCTCATCAATATAGTGCAGATACTTATATTCGCGGGAGACGAGCCCTTCCGACCGAGGAATCCCGGGATGCTTGAAGTGATGCTCATAGAAGAAATCTTCGCGCCATGGGTCGGCATCGCTCAAGAATAAGGGGCTTAGATCGCTTCCCTGCATGGAAGCAGGAACATCCACACCTGCCAACTGTAATAGCGTGGGCGCAATGTCGATGTTCAATGCGATTTGAGAGCTACGGCGGCCTTGCTGCGCCGGCGATATTCTCGGATCGAAGAGAAGCATGGGAATCCGCACGGAGCCCTCATAGCCGAACCATTTCCCGGCGAGACCGTGATCACCCAAGAAAAAGCCGTTGTCTGAGCAGAAGAGAATGACCGTGTTTTCCGCCAGCCCGCGCTTTTCAAGCTCACGACGTACAGCGCCGACGGTGTCATCAATCCCCTTAATAAGCCGATAATAGCCTTTCACCATCTTCTGATAAAGCTCGGGCGTTGAAAAGCGTATTTCCCAGCGCCGCCGCGCTTCACTATCCTTTTTGAAGAAGTCGGGGAAACGGTCTTCGAAATGATCTTGCAAGTGTTCGGGCTGCGGAATCAACGCCCCTTCATAGAGCGATTCATAGACCGGATCATAAATGAATTGTCGATCATCACCATCCTGACAATGGGGCGATTTAAAACTCACGGATAAGCAAAAAGGCTTTTGATGATCCACCGTCTCCAGAAAGGCTAAGGCATGGCCCCGAATCTGCGAGGTGAGATGCTGATAGTTACCTTGGTCATCGCTTTGCTCATACTGTCCCTGACCGCCAAATCCACGCCAATAATCGAAGGCCTCTACGGGCAACTGATCCCCCACGCCGAATTTCCCGACAAAGGCGGTCGTGTAGCCTGCGGCGCGCAGCTGTGCGGGATAGCAGGCCGCCCACTGCTCTTCCGTGAAAGCTGTGGAGAAATCGTTGATACCGTGACGGCACACATATTGTCCCGAGAAAATGGAGGCGCGGCTCGGCGCACAAATGGACGTAGTCACATAGGCGTTGTCGAAGGTGAGCGCTGCTGCCGCCAAAGAATCCAAGTGCGGCGTCTGTACAATGCTATTCCCCATAAATCCCAGACAATCCCAACGCAAATCATCTGCCACCATCACCACCAGATTCGGCCGCGTTGATCCCCGTTGCTTAACAGAGGGAAGGGGCTTTTCCGACGCTGCGGCTCCAAGACAGGACAAAATACTGCCTAAGGTAAAGGTTCTGCGCGAAAGGGTGGTCATGTTATTTTCCTTATGATTTCTTAACTCCTGATTGTATACCACAGAGCCCTGTACATGTCTAACCTGTATCCCTGCACTTCCTTTGAACGTTTGGATAGGAGAAAGAAGTATGTCCTTTTTTCCGCTGCCCTTCGTGATATAGTAAGTGCATTATTATGAGTCCCTCTGTCCCTCTGTTTATAGAATTCGCCCATGAAATATTCCGCCTGTCATAGCCTTTTTATCGCTGTCTTTTTACTGGCAGGGATACTGCCTTGCGCGGCGCATGAAAACACGGCGGCAGAAGAACGCTCCCCCCTCCCCGTCCTCACGATTCAAGGAAGGGATCACGGTATAGTCCCCGACACCGATGAAGACATGGGCCCGCCGCTGCGCCGCTTATTATCCACACCGGAATACCAAGAAGTACCTGTCACTATCGTCTTGGAAAAGGGGCTTTATTGCCTCCATGGCGCCGTCAAAGATTTTGCCGCTGTACGGCTCGAAAATCTGAAGCACATCACCCTTGCAGGTGCTGGTAAAGAGACCTTCTTTGTGGTTCGCAATCCAAGTATCGGCGCTTTCGCCTTGATCAATTGCGAGAAAGTAAGCTTTCAAAACTTCAGCATTGATTATAATCCCGTGCCCTATGCCGTGGGCACCGTGCTGCTGGTCGAGCATCAGAGCGGTTTTCTCGATGTCGCCCTCTCCCCTCAGTTCCCGCAATTATCGGAACCTTGGTTTGGAACAACACGAAAGGCTACGGATCAATGGGGCATGATTTTTGACGCTCAAAAAGACAGCCTGATGGAGGGCGTGTCCGACCGTATTCACGTTCAGTACGTGAAGCAGCTCAGTCATAGCGCATGGCGTATACAGCTATCTGATAAAAGCGACTTGCAGGGGATCCGCCCGGGAAGCCGTTATCTTCACTTAGCCCCCTACGTGCAGGGCGGCGCACTCTTTTACGGCAGCTGCTCCGACTGCAGCGCCCAAGATCTTACCATCTACGCCTCACCCGGTATCGGGATTGGCTCTTTCAACAGCTCGGGTCTATCCCTTTCCAAGATTCACGTCGAAAGAAAAGTAACAAGTGCCCGCCCTCTCAGCACCAACGCCGAAGCCGTACACAGTCAGGACGATCGAGACGGGCCTTTGGTAGAAAACTGCCGCTTGATGCATATGGCAGGTGACGGCATCGTCATATACGGTATGCCCCACACCATCACCAGCCTGTTGTCGCCCACGGAATTGCGGGTCCTTAGAAATAGCGCGCTGCGACAAGGAGATTCCGTACAGCTCTTTGACGCGCAGCGTGGCGAACATTTTGTAGAAACCCAGATTCTGGAACTACAGCCTGCCCCCTGTGATGAAGACCGCATAACCCTAAGCCATGAACTCAAGGGTATACGCCCCGGCCCCATAACCCTTGATCTTTACAACCAATCACGGAACGGATCAGGCTTTGTCCTGCGCAACAATCATATTGAAAACCATCGCCGCCACGGCATGATCATCCGAGCTTCGCAGGGCATAATCGAAAACAATGAACTGCGTGATTTCGGCGGACTGGGCATACTCATTGGCAACAGCACATCCGGCCCCGGCGCGGGACTCCCATGCTGCTTATCTGTGAGAAACAATCTGTTGGTGAACGGCGGCCGTTCGCGGTGGTACGCCGTATCTAGAAACAGCGCTTCCATCCAAATAGGCTGTTTTACGGCAGGCGGCAAAACAGCGCCGACCCGTGCTATTCATGATGTAGTTTTAGAAAATAACGACATCATAAATCCGCCGGGCGCGGCTCTATATCTGGGCGCCGTGCGCAATGTCTTGGTGCAAGGGCTGCAAGTTGATTACACCCAGACGGAAGGGAGTCGAAACTCTTCGGCCATCATGGTGGAAAATGGGGACAACGTGAAGATGAGCCACATCCGCGTGAATTCTGCCTCACGCCAACTGGAAGCGGCCGTGTCCATCGGCGAAGATTGCGCCCAAGGAGATGCCGGCGTACTCATTGAAGAAATACAGCTGAGCGGCGCAGTGGATACCCAATTGGTTGTGGATAAACGCCTGCCTTGATCCCGAAATACACACGATTACGCCTCCTTGGTCTCCCCGCGTAACTGAGGGGACAGGGCATGTTCAGGCTGGAAGCGTTGAACAATATGCTTCGACCCTTTCGGCACCAACGCGCGAATCTCTTCCAGTTCCGCTTCACTGAGAAAAGCTGAAGAATACGTAGTTCGGAAATGATGAGGAATGGCCGAGGCGCCCAACAAAGCGATGCTCTCCTGAATAGCTGCCGTCTCCACAGCCGTACCGCATACGCGGCTATAAGCGTGTAAAGGCGCTTTAATGTCCATGGCAATATAATCGACAAGACCGCCTTGGATCAGCGCCGCCAGCCTGTCTGGACGGCTGCCGTTCGTGTCCAGCTTTAGCTTTAAGCCCAAAGCCTTCACCTGTGCTATGAATTCGGGCAGATCCTCATGGAGGGTAGGTTCGCCGCCGGTAATGACAAGCCCGTCAAGCTGACTGGAGCGCGGCCGAAGGCGCACCATGATATCTTCCGCAGAATAGAGTCCGGTGCCGCTTTTGCCCTCAGGCAACAGGCTTCCGTTATGACAAAATACACAGCGGAAATTGCAACCTTGCGTAAACGCGATGGCGGCAATACAGCCGGGATAATCACTCAAGGTGAAAGGCTGATATCCTCCGAAAAGCATAAGGAATCTTTCGCATAGTCTACAACTCAGGGAGCGGTGGAAAGCTTTTCTTTCACAGCGCCGGCATCCTCAACCCGATAACGGGAGCGCATTCCGAACTCTTCCTGTTTCCCGGCATTCCACTGGTTGACAGGGCGCAGATAGCCCACGATACGGGAATATACTTCCATTTCTGTCTCGCAGTGAGGACACGTGGAAATTTCGCCTTGGAAATACCCATGGTTGGGGCAAATGGAAAAGCTGGGCGACAAGGTAAAGTACGGCAGCGTATATTTTTCGCAGACCCGTTTCACGAATTGTTTCACCGATTGAGGATCGGCAACGGCTTCGCCCAAAAACACGTGCAGTACGGTGCCGCCCGTATACTTGGACTGGAGCTCATCTTGCAAGTCGAAGATGGTAAAAATGTCATCGCCGTAGTCGACGGGCAACTGGGTGGAATTGCTGTAAAAGGGTTCCGCCCCTTCCTTCACGTTATCATCATTGGCAAAGATAATCTTGGGGAAACGTTGACGGTCGAGCTGAGCCAGTCTGTAGGTAGTTCCTTCCGCCGGCGTTGCCTCCAAATTATAGAAATTATTGCTTTCTTCTTGATAGGTCTTGAGCCGGTCACGCATGTGATCCAAAATCTTGGCGGCAAAGGCGCGCCCTGCTTCCGTGCCAATGTCGACACCCAATAGATTCATGCACGCTTCATTCATGCCCACCAGCCCAATGGTGGAGAAATGATTGCACCAGTAGGAGCCGCCATGGGCATGGACATCGCGCAGATAAAAGCGCGTGTAAGGATAAAGCTTTTTATCCGTATAGGCTTCCAGTATGGCGCGCTTCGTCTCCAGACTCTCATAGGCAATATCCATCAAGCGATTGAGCCGTTCGAGAAACTCGGATTCATCCTTCGCAAGATAACCGAGACGGGGCATATTGATGGTTACCACGCCGATACTCCCGGTAAGCGGATTCGCGCCGAAGAGTCCACCGCCGCGCTGACGCAGCGCACTGACGTCTAAGCGCAAACGACAGCACATACTGCGTGCATCTTCTACCGACATTTGAGAATTCACAAAATTGGCGAAATAAGGAATTCCATAGCGGGCTGTCACTTCCCACAAAGCATCGAGACCCGGCGCATCCCAATCAAAATCAGGCGTAATATTGTAGGTAGGAATGGGGAAACTGAAGACCCGTCCTTTCGCGTCACCCTCTGTCAAGACTTCGAGGAAAGCGCGATTAAGAAGCACCATTTCCTCGGTATACTCGCAGTAGGTGCTCTCTTGAAGTTCGCCGCCAATGATCACGTTTTCATGCGCCAAGGTGCTCGGCGGCTGCAGATCCATCGTCAAATTCGTAAATGGCGTTTGAAAGCCAACCCGCGTGGCAACATTTAAATTGAAAACGAATTCCTGCAGCGCTTGTTTTACTTCCTCGTAATCCAGACCATCATGACGGATAAAGGGCGCGAGAAGCGTGTCGAAATTACTGAAAGCCTGCGCGCCTGCCGCCTCACCTTGAAGGGTGTAGAAGAAATTCACGACCTGACCTAAGGCAGAACGGAAATGGCGTGCCGGAGAGCTCTCCGCTTTGCCCGGAGCCCCGCAAAAACCCGAACGCAGCAGGTCTTGCAGATCCCAACCAACACAATAGACCGACAAGAGACCCAGGTCATGAATATGCAGATCACCGTTTGCATGGGCATTCCTGATCTGCTCGGTATACACTTTATTCAGCCAATAATTCTTGCTGACCTCGCTGGAAATATAATTGTTCAAGCCTTGCAGGGAGTAGCCCATATTGCTGTTTTCGCGAACCTTCCAATCCATGCGGTCCAGATAACGGTCGATCAATTCCACATCGGCTTTGCTGATGAGTTCACGAACACGGGCATGTTGATCACGATATAAAATATAGGCTTTGCCCGTCTTCTTGTATGACGTCGTAAGAAGCACTTCTTCCACCACGTCTTGAATCGCTTCCACCGTGGGAATGCCCGGGCGGCCTAATTGCTGGTATACGCCCAACACGCGCATGGTCAGTTGGCGGGCGACCTCTTCGCCAAATTCGCCCGTCGCCCGTCCCGCCTTCAACAAAGCAGCCGTTATTTTCGAGGCATCAAAAGGAACTTTTCTGCCGTCTCGCTTTTCAATCTGCGTCAAAAAAACATTGGGTGCCTGAACATTTTCAGGCTTGGTATTTTCCGCCAACATGGCAATACTTCCTTCCGGTCTTGATCCCTACAGTTTAGCTTGGTCATGATTTTGGCATATTCCCGCCAGACAACACCTCTCATTGTAAACTTCAGTGACCACAAAGTCAAGTGTATTTTTGGATATTAACCACTACATATGGTATATACTTGACAATATTCACAACAATTACCATAACAATAAAAACCAAGAATACTGCGAAGCACACACCCAACAATATTCTGCACGGAGCGCTTCAAATAAGGTTTCTTGGGTGGTGGAGCATGGTGGAGCATGGTGGAGATAGCTTTATGGTGCTCCACCACGATTTGAGCTTGATAATAAAGGGCGAAACGCAAAGTGGTGGAGCATGGTGGAGATAGTCGGGACTCCCCTCCCTTATATATATATAATCTTACTTATTTTGATTTCTCACGCGTAAGGATAGAAAAATGCTCCACCATGCTCCACCACTATGAGAAATAGCCCTGATAACATTGAGTGAAAGCGTGGTGGAGATAAAATAACGTTGCTCCACCATGCTCCACCATGCTCCACCACTTTTTGGGCAAATCCCCCCCCCAGGGGTGCTTTTCAACATGGCAACCCCCTGTCTTTGGAGGAAAAGTAGTATCGCCGTACGAAGCCGGTCAGAATAATGGACGTCAGTCCACTCGGAGGATGGCGCACTTTAAGTATTCCGTTTCCGGCATCATGGGCAGGACGGGATGGTCCGGAGAAGCGCCGCGCAGCGCCAAGAGCTGTACCTTTCGTCCGGATGAGCGCGCAGAACGCTTGATGACCTCTAAGAAGCGGTCGCGAGGCAAAAAATGTGAGCAGCTGCACGTGAAGAGGATACCGTCTGGACGGAGGGCTTTCAATGCCCTGCGGTTAATGTCCTCATAACGCCCCATTGCCCTGCTTCCTTGTCTGCGTGTTTTCGCAAAGGCAGGCGGGTCCAAAACAATGACATCGAAAGTCTCATCCCCTTGGAGCATGGCTTCCATTTGCATTTGGATGAAACGACAGCTTTCTTGCACGGCGTTCAATTCTGCGTTACCGTTGGCCTGCGCCACAGCGGCAGGTGAGCTGTCGACGCCGATAACCTCTGCGGCGCCCGCCTGTGCCGCATGAATGCCCCAAAAACCGTGGTGACAGTAGCCATCCAATACGCGCTTGTCTTTGGCAAAGCGTCGTATAAGGGGCCAGTTTTCCCGTTGATCGAGGAACAGCCCTGTTTTTTGGGGTCTTTCGAGCGATAATCGAGCGCTCACGCCGTCAATGGATAAGAGCGTTTCAGCACATGCCTCTCCCCGGCTCTCAACGCTGTCTCCATCCAAAAACAATAGGGAACGAATCCCCTCTTCCTGCAACAGAAGCCTTGCCAGCTGCTCCCGGTATCGTTTGTAAAAGAAACAAGAGGATTGCACAACAGCAACCCGGTCGTAGCGGTCAATGACCAGACCCGGCATGCCGTCACTTTCCCCATGCACCCAGCGGTAGACGGCTGCGTTTGGGAAAAGACGTGCGCGCAATCGCTTTGCCCCTTCCAATTTGTTTCGGAAAAAGGATTCATCCACACTACGTTGATGGCGGGAGATAACACGGCCGGCAATGCCGCCTTCTTGTTGGAAGAAGGCGCGGGCAACGAAGCGTTTGGAGGACGAAAAGATGTCGAAGACGGCTCCATCTGCACAGGGGGGCAGCACTTGAAATTCATTTCGATATGCCCACAGGTGTCCTCTCAGGAGACGCCGCTCCTCATTGGGTTTTAATAGAGCCATCCCTACGGCTGTATCGGAAGGCGTTGCTATATGGCTATCCTGCTTTCGCAAGCGTCTATGCTTGAATGTTAATCCCGTTTCACAAGTACTTCCTTCTCATAGCGGAGTACAGATTCCATCCACGCGCCGTCAGGCAGCGTATTGTTGGCAAGGCAATAGTAATTCCAAACGGCGCCAAAGGGCATCGTTTTGAGGTCTTCCAAGAAAGCGAGACGCTCGGTATAAGCACCGTTGCGCTCCAAGGCACGTAATGTGTCGGTCGGTTCCAGCATGGCGATCAATAAAGCTTTGATCATGGCACGGGTGCCGATGACCCACGCAGCAACGCGGTTGATACTGGCATCAAAGAAATCCAATCCAATATGGACCCGATCCAGATAGTTATTGCGCACGATTTCCTGAGCGATGGCGAGGAGTTCATCATTCAAAATAACGACGTGATCACTGTCCCAGCGCACGCCGCGGCTCACGTGGAGCAAAATCTCATCCAAGAAAAGAAGGATGGCACTGATTTTATCGGAAATGACTTCGGTAGGATGGAAATGGCCGGCGTCCAAGGTCAGCAGTATTTCTCTGGACTGGGCATAGCCCATATAAAACTCGTGGGAACCAATAACACAACTTTCGGATCCGATCCCGAATAGCTTGGATTCGACAGCGTCCAAATTCAGGCTCCCATCGATTTCATCCCCGAACACATCATCCAGCGCATCACGCAAAATTTCTCGTGATTTATTGCGGTCGATGGGGATATCTTTAAAGCCATCGGGCACCCACACATTGGTCAAGCAGGCAGACCCTAAGGCTTTGCCCATGGCGGCGCCGATTTTGCGGCAGGCAATGCAATGGTCGATCCAAAAGTTTCTGATCCCCTCATCATAATGCGCCAAGGTGAAGCCGTCGTCCGCCTTGGGATGTCCGAAGCAGGTGGGGTTGAAATCGAGTGCCAGCCCCAGCCCTTTCGCCCAGTCTATCCAATTTTGAAAGTGCTTGGGTTCCAGTGCATCCCGTTCCACTTTTTGCCCGCCCGTTTCCGCGTACATGGCATGGATGTTGGCACGGTGTTTTCCGGGAATGAGGCTGAAGGCTTTTTCCATATCTTGGCGTAATTCATCGGGCGTACGCGCCTTGCCTTTGTAATTGCCTGTTGCCTGTATACCACCGCCGCTGGCAGCAGCGAGATTTTCGAAACCGCCCACGTCATCGTCTTGCCAACAATGAAGGGACACCGGAATTTTCGCCAACTGTTTTAAGGCAGCTTCCACATCAACGCCCAGAGCCGCATAAGCCTCCCGGGCATAAGTATATCCTTGTTCGATGGTTTTTTCGTTCATTGAATGAGTCATAGCGTAACTCCTTATTCTGTGCGTATTAGGGGTTGATTCTTTTTCAAAAGAGCTCTGCCTTAACAAGGCAAGGTAGTGTCGGTAAACTTTGCTGCCTGCTCTTCGCGATAGAGGCGCAGCTTTTGGTCGTAATCAGCTGAGTTAAGCGCCAGGATTGCCACCGCCATTAACGCCGCATTCACTGCGCCGCCTGTTCCAATCGCCAAGGCGCCCACAGGAATGCCGGGCGGCATCTGGGCCATGGCCAGCAGCGCATCGTGACCATTGAGCGCGCCTGTTTGTATTGGCACGCCCAAGACGGGGCGCGTCGTCAAAGCGGCGATTGCGCCGGGTAAGGCGGCCGCCAAGCCTGCCCCTGCAATAAAGATCTGTGTCCCCGCGGCTTCCGCTTCTCTCACATAAGAAACGAGCAAATCCGGGGTACGGTGTGCGGAAATCACCTTGCAGCTGTGGGGCACGCCGAAGCGCTCCAATAAAGCATGGGCATGCTCCATGGTATTCCAGTCGGAAGCACTTCCCATCAATACAGTCACCAATTTGGTTTCGGTTGAATCAACCACGGTTAACGCTCCTTTATTCATGGTATTGCGGTTCTTTCACAACCGACCCATTAAAAATGTGTTTCAATATAATCCAAGGCCTCTTCCAGATTAGAAAGAATTTTAGTGCAGTATTTCACCATCCACGGGGACATATCCTTAAAGGTGTAGGGACTGAATGCAATGACAAACTTGCCCTGACTGTGGGAAGCATAAAATACTTCCATGGATGTACCGATGGACGGCTTACTATAGTTTACCAGCAGAATGTCTGAATTGCGTATGTCTTGAAGATCAAACTCCACAATTTCGTTGGAACTGTCGATTTCTCGGTCACGAAAATTGCGGCGCATAGGATCAAGGACAATAAATTTGCCCGCCAGACGCTCCTTGGTTCGTTGACGCCACGTCTTGCTCTCCCCTGAGGTCGCGTCCATGATGGGACCACAAAGATAAATTCTTTTCGCCTGTGTTTGCATACTACACCCTTCTCATTGTAAAGAACCTGCAGAGCGCCTTTTTATTAATCCAGTTCTTTGATTCTGAGGTTGCGAAAACTAACGGGTTGTCCATGATCCTGCAATCCCACAACCCCTTCCAATGCCATGTCTTTATAGGCGTTCTTATATTTGTTGGGCGTGCCGTCCGGGTTTTTATGGGCTTCTGTCCAAAGGTCAAGATTCAAGCCCAGCACTTGTTCTCCATTCAAGAGCACATAGACGTTTTTATCTTTTGCCACGACAACGCAGTGATTCCATTCACCTGCTTTTTTGACTAACAAGCGCGCCGGCTCCTTACAATCAAAGAGTCCGCCGCAATGGTGTTTTGGGTTTTTGTAGTCGTCGTTATTTTGGAGAATTTGAATTTCTAAAGCAGACTGCACCGAATTTTTGATATCGGTGCAACGGAAAAAGATGCCGCTGTTCGTGTTGTCTTCACACTTGTATTCCACATTCAACATAAAATTGCCGTAAGAGGCTTGGGTCCAAATGTCGCCCTTACCCCGGGTGGTCAGTACTCCATTTTCGAAAGACCAGCCGCCCGGCTCAAGCTGCGCATTGGACAGATCATCCTCAAATAAAGGCGTCCACGAGGGGATATCCATGAGGAGCGGAATCAATTCCATGGGCAAGGCTTCCATTGCAGGCTCTGTTGTTTCTCCGTGGGCAAAGGCAAAACAAAGGAGAGCGGTAAAGGCGATTAAAGACATGTTGCGTTTCATGAGTCTATTCCTTTCCGGGCAGTGAGCCCATTTAAACCACACTGAAGATGCGCGCACATCCCTTATACAGGGGCGCCACCGGCAGTTGAAAGATTTAATCACAAAAGCAATGACCGGTACAACTGCCGCCTTCTTTGAATTGCAAAGAACCCCACAAGTGTTTATACTATGAGTGCTGATAAGAACAGCCTTTTCTGTGTCCTTTTATTGAAACCGGTGCGAGTCTTTTCATGAACAAATCTTCCCGTGTACAATCTCTTTTCATGCTCTGTGCAGCCTTAACCCTTCTTATCCCTGTCTGCGGATTCAGTCAAGATCCCACAGATATCGATTCCTCGGAAAGTGCAGATACCGATTTTTCCGACCTCGAGGATACCGATCTCCCGGACATTATCGATACGGTCGACGAACCCGACGAAACGGAAGGAAAGCTTCTACTCACCAAGGATGCTGAAACACGCAGCTTCAGCGCCGTAGGCGAAGAAATTGTGTATTGGTTTGGCTTGACCAATACAGGGGAGCAAGATATTTCCAACATTATCGTCACCGACCCGCTCCTTGGTTTTTCGGGAACGGTGCAGAACCTCAAAGCCTCCGGCACCTCCGTTTATTTCAACGCCACCTATATTGTTACCCAAGCTGATCTGGAAGCGGGAAACATCGAAAACACGGCGACAGCATCGGGCATGGAAGACAACAGCGGCATCATCACAGCCGTCGCCTCCTTCTCGATCCCGAGACAGCAAAGCCCACAGGAACCGGTGGATGGATGTTTTTGGAGCAACCTGCCTTGGGATTTTTATGGCGGTTTAGCCGCCCTTCTCGCAACCTCCTTCGGCATCATGTGGCTGGCGGAAGACAGCCCGTGCATGGTGGCGACGGCGGCTTACGGCACGCCCTTGGCGGGTCAAATCGGATTGCTCCGCCTTTTCCGAGATACGTGCATGTTGGAATCCTCCCTAGGCACCGCTTTGGTTGATGTCTATTATCATGGCGGCGGACTGCTCGCGGGCTACGTGACGGATCATGCATGGGCGGCATGGACGGCCCGACTTATCTTGATTCCGATGCTCATTGTGGTTGCTTTATCCTTATTTGCGCCGCAGACGATGCTCCTCATTATGGTGCTAAGCGCTACAAGTCTGTTTGCCGCGCTCCTTTATTTCTAC
>JAAYJI010000207.1 GCA_012523015.1 Candidatus Hydrogenedentota bacterium | reverse complement strand
TTGGTTAGCACTTTGAAGTAGGTTGCCGATGCAAAAGAAGTATTCTATATTGATTCATCAATAAATCGTATATAATATAGTTTCCATTCCATTTTAAATGCTAGAGAACCCTAATCCAGGCAAAAGGCTATAAAAGCGATGATCAAATTGATACACATGGTGTTAATGGTATCCGTCATAGGATGTTTAGCGATCTTGTCCGGTTGCGACAAACCGGTAGAAGGAACGGTTACAGAGAGCAGCCCGCCAACAGATGCGCCCCTATTTGTGGTGCCTGTACAAGCGGTGACACCCAAGCGCGGCGATGTTTCGGCTTTTTTCGAAACGACCTCGCGCATCGAAGCCAGAAACCGTGTGGAAATATTGTCCAAGGGAGCCGGTTTGTGCCTCAAGGTAAATGCGGAAGTGGGCGATACCGTCACCGCCGGTCAGGCTTTGGTCGAGTTAGAGCGCGATGAATTTGAAGCGCAAATTCGCCAAGCACGGGTTGCTGTACAACAACAGAAGACTGCTTATGAAATTGCTCAACGCAGTTTCGAAGAGGGTATAGGCGCTTCGGTGGAGCGGGACAATATGAAGTTCGCCCACGAACAGGCGCTCTCCAGCTAAGAGATGGCGGAATTAAAGCTTCGTAATCAAACCGTTTCAGCTCCTATCAGCGGCATTATCACCTATCGCATCGTCCAAGAAGGAATGGTAGTTTCCCCCGGAATGCCTTTATTTTCATTGGTCGATCCGGCATCCTACACGCTGCCCGTAAATGTTCCCGAAAAAGACTTGGTACGTAGCAAGATCGGACAAGAAGCGCAGGCACATATTGATGCTTTTCCCAACCGCGTCTTCCGCACGCGGGTCAGTCGAATTAACCCGAGCATTGATCCCCTCACAGGCACCGTTGTCGTCTTACTTGATTTTGCTGATGAAGACAAAACCTTGTTACGTGATGCTGCTTTCGCGCGGGTCAAACTGGTCATGGAAGTTCATCAAAATGCGGTGTTGGTGCCGCGGGACGCTATTATCGAAGAAGAAGGTCGAAAATACGTCTTTCTGTTAGACTTGGTGCCTGAAGACGAAATCGATCCTTCCCGCTTTACGGGACTCAATGAACGTTCCGCCTACCAAGCGCGAAGAGTCGAAATTAAAACCGGTCTTGAGCAAAGTGATGTGATCGAAGTGGTGCAAGGGATTGACGATGATATGCTTGTCGTCACTATGGGTCAGCACACCTTAAAACCGGAAACCTATGTTATGATTACCAATTTAGATGAGGAGATGAGTTTTCGTACGCCCATGACTCCGCAAGAGGCGCTTGTTGCCGCGGAGAAAAATAAAGACATGATGGTCAGCACCGAAAGCAGCAGCGATGCATCTGATTTGGGGATGGGATTGTAGGCGGCGATAATGTCAAACATGGTCGTTTGCTCGGGAGCCTGGTGTAATCTATCAATAGAAAAAAGTGGGTCTGTTCCCCTTACCATAAACACAACCGAATCAAGCCTAAATGGGTTGATCGCGCTGTACGATAAAAGGCAGGGTGTCCTCTATGGATGAAAATAAAAGTCTTAATCTTGACACGGATCAACAACAGCCCCGCCACAGTCTTTTTGCCATTCGAAGACCCGTATCCACGGCCATGCTGATTTTGACACTGGCTGTTTTTGGTTGGCGATCCTATCAAAATCTTCCCATTAATTTGATGCCTGACATTTCCTATCCCAGCCTTACCGTTAGAACCGAATACGAAGGGGCGGCTCCGGAAGACGTGGAAATGCTGGTGACGCGGCCTTTGGAAGAGTTGCTTAGTATTGTAAGCAATATGGTGGAAATCAGCAGTGTCTCGTCGCCCGGGCTTTCCGAAATTATTCTGGAGTTCACGTGGGACGCGGACATGAATCTGGCGCAGCAGGAAGTGCGGGATCGCTTGGATCTCTTTGACCCGCCCCGCGAGGTAACCAGTAAGCCTGTGATCCTCCGTTACGATCCCGGTCTGGATCCCATTATGCGCGTTGCCATCACCTCCGACAACCCGGAGCATATTCCCGGTTCCGCAGAAGAACGCGCCGCGTTGACGACCATACGCGAGGCTGCAGAACGAAAACTGAAAGCTGATTTGGAAGCGGAAAGCGGTATTGCACAGGCGCAGGTCAAAGGAGGGCAAGAAGAGGAAATTCAGGTTCTCTTAGATGTTGAACGATTGAAAGCGCTGGGCATCTCGCCGCACTATGTGATCACCACCTTGGCGCAGCAAAATATCAATCTCTCAGGCGGACAATTACGGGAAGGGGAAACGGAGTATCTTGTCCGAACACTTAACGAGTTCAGAACCATTGACGATATTGCGAACAGTATCATTGTGACGCCCGCAGGCGCGCAGCGCCGTCTCTTTGAGCTTGCCAATGTATTTCTTGGCACCAAGGAACGGGAATCTATCGTTCACATTAACGGGCAAGAAGCGGTCGCCATCGATATTTTTAAGGAAGGGGATGCCAACACAGTCACCATTTGCAACAAGGTCCGTGGATTACTCGGTTTTGAACAGGAGTATTCCTTTCAAGAACGTATGATGGAGGCCTATAAAAAAGCCAAGGAAAAGCAGCATAAAGAACCGGATGTGTCCAGTGGCATGGGAACCGAAGAGACTGAAAAGAAAAGGGGTGCTTTTCTGGATCGTTTGCCGCCCTATGCCAAGCTTTCCATGATTAGCGATCAATCACGATTCATCCGCGGCGCTATAAAAGAAGTTCAGACCGCCATTCTCCAAGGCGGGGTTCTTGCCTTATTGGTGCTCTTCCTTTTTCTTCAAGAGATGCGATCTACGGTCATTATTGGGATATCTATTCCCATATCCGTTATCACCGCTTTTGTCCCCATGTTTTTCCGTGGGGTGACCTTAAACATTATGTCTCTTGGCGGCTTAGCTTTGGGCGTCGGCATGTTGGTGGATAACTCCATTGTAGTTTTGGAAAGTGTCTTTCGATGCAGAGAGGAGGGTGACGATCCTGTCACCGCCGCTGACCGCGGCACCCGTGAAGTCTTTGGCGCGGTTATTGCATCCACCTTAACAACCATCTGCGTATTCTTGCCCGTCATCTTTGTCGAGGGAATCGCCGGACAACTCTTCAACGATTTGGCAATGACGGTGACATTTTCTCTTTCCGCGTCTTTGCTTGCCGCCCTGTACTTGATTCCCTTGATGGTTTCACGCTCAACTTCGGGGCTTCAGTCAAGCCGGTATGTGGTCTGGATCGTTGCTGCTTTCCGCGAAGGTCGCGACGACAGAAACTATACACGCGGGCAAGCGCTTCTAATGAGCTTGCCGATAAGCTTGGGCTATGCCGTAGCTTTTTTGAAAAAGAGTTGGATTGATTTTGTTGCGCCTCTTCGGAGAATCCTGCTATCCTCCTTGACCCGCCCATCTTGGAAAAGTATTTTTACCTTTCCTTACGCCCTTTTGGCAATGCCCGTGGGGATAGCTCTGTTTTTGTTGCGTATTGTTTTGGGAACACTTTTAACCCTCCTCGTTACGATTCTGTTCCTGTGCCTTGGCGTTGTCTTTGCGATCTTTAGCGTTGCACGCAAAATCTTAAATGTTATTTTGTACGTGCCGCTCAAAGCCTTTGCCCACAGTTTTGAAGCCTTTAGAAAGGGCTATGGCTTTGTCCTCAACTTTTCACTGCGCCTGAGCCCGCTCTTTATTCTTGCTGCCGTCTTAATCTTTATACACTCCATTTATCTCGCCCGTGATCTGGGCAGAGAACTGATGCCGCCCACGCGACAGGGAGAGTTCGGACTGCGCATGGAGATACGAGCCGGAGCACCACTTGAGGAAACTGAGCAGCGTGCGTGCCGCTTTGAAGAAATTATCCGTTCAGTGCCTGAAGTGGATTCAGTGACCGTTGAAATCGGACAGGAAAAAGACAATACGGGCAGTGGCCGCGGCGAAAATGTGGCGCAATTTACGGTGTTGCTGCACGATATGAAAGAGCAGCAGACTCTCCAAGATGAGATCATCGATGATCTCCGAAGAAAAATTCTTGCCGCTGCCACCGACGAAATCATTACCTTTTCCACACCGACGCTTTTCAGTTTCAGAAGTGCCATCGAAACCCAGTTGGCGGGTGATGTGCAGACTGAACTGCGGCGCTACGGTCAGATCGCCATCGCAGAAATGTCACAAATTCCGGGCGTGAAAGATGCCGAGCTAAGCGTGAAACCGGGCTATCCTGAATTGATTATTGAAATGGCTCGTAATCTCCTCGCCGCCCGCGGATTGTCTCCCGGTGATGTGGCGCAACGCTTGCGTTCTGAAATACAAGGTGAAGTTGCGACGCGATTCAGTCGCGGCGCTGACAAAATCGATATTCGTGTTCGTGCCGATCAAAATATTTTGCGCGGCGTTGATGACTTGCAAAGCCTTTCTGTTGTGGATGGGCTCACACCGATCCCCTTGCGGGATGTCGCCAATTTGCGTATTGAACAAGGCCCCAGCGAAATCAGACGTATCGGGCAGCGGCGAACCGTTTTAATTTCCGCCAATGTGGAAGGACGCGACCTTGGCGCGGTCTCTGCTGATATCGACCAAAAACTGGCATCCATCGCCTTGCCGCAAGATATGTACTTTCTGCAAAGCGGTCAACGCCGTGAATTGGACACGGCTTTTGGAAGTCTCGGCTTTGTGCTGCTTCTCGCTGCTTTCCTCGTCTATGTGGTCATGGCGTGTCAATTTGAGTCGCTCATCCAACCTGCTCTCGTGATGTTCACTGCGCCCTTGGCTTTTATCGGTGTTATTTATGTCTTGTATCTCACCGAAACAAGTCTCAGTGTAATGGTTTTTCTGGGCGGCGTGATCCTCATCGGCATTGCCGTAAATAATGCCATTGTACTGGTGGACTATACCAATCAACTCCGTGAACGGGGGCTCAGCAAACATGACGCCATTGTTGAGGCGGGTAAAGTGCGCCTGCGGCCCATACTCATGACCACTATTACCACAGTGTTGGGCTTGTTGCCCATGGTCATCAGCTCCGGAGACGGCGCGGAAATGCGGCGTCCCCTCGCCCTAACCTTAATCGCAGGACTTTCTGTGGCGACCCTGCTAACCCTGTTTATTATTCCTATGGCCTATAACCTCTTCACCGGGAAAGAGCGCTCATGAAGTTTTCATTGCCCGCTTTTGCCCTTCGGCGCCCTGTATCCATTGTGATGCTGTCGGTGACGATGCTCGGATTAGGCGCCATATCTTGGTTTAAGCTTCCCCAGACTTTTTTGCCCAAAGCGGAAGCACCCTTTGTGCTTGTTCTTTTCCCCTATCCCGGCGCCGTACCTGAACAAGTGGAACAGCAAATTTCCGTACCTGTCGAGGGGGAGTTTCGAACGATCCCCGGGCTGACAAGGATAGAAACAAACTCCCATAGCAACGGTTGCACCGTCGAACTGATCTTCGGTGTTGATACAAACATGGCGGTTATCACGGGAGAAATCAGGGATCGTATCGAAAGACTAAAACTGATTTTGCCCAAAGAGGTTGACCGCGTACAGATGAAACGCTTCAGCATTGACTCTGTTCCTGTTATGGTGGTGGGCATGTTTAATCCGGGCGACCGTGAAGAGTTCGCGCACCTTGTACGCAAAGTTGCGGAACCGCGGCTGCGCCGGCTTCCCGGTGTGGCGCGTGTCGAAGTGCACTCGCCTTCCGCGCCCCGCGAAGTACTGATTGAGTTTGAGCAAGATCGGCTGCGCAGTCTTAACCTCGCGCTCTCCGACATTATTCAAAGCATTCATGAAAGCAGCATGAATCTCTCTTTAGGGGATATGACCGATTCGACAACCCGCTATTATGCCCGCTACGAAGGGGAATATCGAAGCGTCGAGGACATCGCCCGCATTGTTGTCGGACCCAACGGGCTGCGTTTGGGCGATGTCGCTACCGTTCATTTCAGCGCACGCAAAGAAACACAACGGGTCACTTTGGACGGCACCGACGGACTCATATTACTCGTCACCAAAGAGTCACAAGCAAACACGGTAAGTGTTTGTAAGGCCGTTCAAAAAGAACTGGATTCGCTGATTGAGACGCCCACCTTTCATGAGACGCGAATTCTTCCGCTCTTCGACCAATCCGAATTTATTATCAAAGCCTTGAAAAATCTTTTTCTTGAAGGCTTATTTGGCGCGGGCATGGCAGTGACGACCCTGTTGATTTTCATCCACAGACTCATCCCCACGACCCTCGTCGCTTTTTCCATTCCGGCATCCTTGGTATTTGCTCTCGTCTTCATGTTCTTTTCCGGAATGACCCTCAATATTATCACCATGGTATCCATGATTATCTCTGTCGGCATGCTGGTCGATAATTCCATTGTGGTCGTAGAAAATATATTGCGGCACCGCGCCCTAGGTGCTTCTGTACGCGAAGCGCTGGCTAAGGGACCGGAAGAAGTATACCTGGCTATTCTCGCGTCTACCGCCACCACCTGCGTCGTTTTCTTGCCCATGTTTTATATGCAGGCAGGACAAATGGCCGTGTTCATGAAACAGCTTGGCGGGCCCTTGGTCGCAGCACTGGCAGGAAGCCGCGTTGTTGCGCTTACCATTATTCCCTTGATTCTGGGTAAGCTTGAAATGAGGGCGGAACGCCTCGGTATTGTGCGCTACGACGAAAAACAAAATAGACTCGTGGCGTGGGCAGGCGGCGGTGTGGATCGTCTTGTCCGTGTTTACGAAATGATGTTGCGTGCCTCGCTGCGCTGGCGCTTCGTCTTCGTTTGCGGCGTCCTATTTATTCTCTTTATTACCATACGAATTCCCATGAAAGAAGTGGGCATGCGGTCCCTCCCCAAATTGGATATGCGTGAAGTCACCATTAGCGTTAATATGACACCAAATTATGGGATGGAGGAAGCTACCGAACTATTTAAGCGTCTGGAAACGGAACTCGATGCTCTGCGGGACACCTTGGGAATTAAGTATTTGTTGTCGCGTCACTTGCGAACCAGAGGCGAGATTCACGTGTATCTCTATACGGAAGATGATGGGCCGCGCGGTACAGATCCACCGTTCACGACAGAAGAAGTAATGAAAATTCTTTCGCAGAAATTGCCCAGTCAGACGCCGGGAGTACGCCTAAACTTGTATACCGCCGATGTCGGTGATCCCGGAGCAGAACGAGGCGTTAATCTTCGGCTGCGCGGCAATGACATGAAAGTGTTGAATACCTATGCCCGAATGGTGGCAGAATCTATGGCCCAAATTGAATCGCTTCGTGATATCAAAATCGGGGTGGAGCAGGAGAGCCAAGAGGTACAGGTCATCATTGATTCGCCCTTAGCGCTGCGCGCGGGCGTAACGCCCGTTGTCATTGCTCAGACGGTGGATGCTGCATTGCGCGGTGTGCGCATGCCTTATCTGAAGCTCGGCGGCCGTGAAATTCCCGTGTGGGCACAGTTTAGGGAAGAAGACCGACAATCACAAGCAAATCTTGACGCCATCGCCCTGCCGGGACTTTTCGGACAGTTGACGCCCCTAAGCCAATTGACCGATTATGCTAAAGCACCCGCGCCAAGCCGTATAAAACGTATCGACGGAAAAAATGTCATCGGTGTCTCGGCAAAGACGGATACCCGTAATCTGATTGCTGTGAAAGAAAAATTACGGGAACTGATGGACAGTGTCGATTTACCGCCCATGTATGAATTTCTTTTCGGCGATGAATTTGATGAACTGGAGAAGAATTTAGCCAACTTTACGGTAAGTATGTTAATGGCCGTTATACTGATTTATTTGGTTATGAGCGCCCTTTTCGAGTCTTTCCTGCTGCCCTTCTCCATTATGACTACTGTGCCTTTGGCGGGCATCGGGGCTGTGTGGCTCCTCTATTTTACAAATACGCCCTTCGACTCTATTTCGCTCATTGGCTGTATTTTGATGGCCGGCGTAATTGTCAATAACGGTATTGTCATTGTGGATCATATTACACAAGTGTGCCGAGAAGTGGAGGATCGTAATGAGGCTATCATACAGGCGGGACGAAACCGCTTTAAACCGGTTATGATGACCGCGATCACCACCATTTTGGGATTGCTTCCGGTAGCCTTGGCGCGCACAGGCGGTTCCGCTACTTTTGCAGGACTTGGCCGCGCCCTTATCGGCGGTTTGATGGCAGGCACTGTACTCACCCTCTTTATCGTTCCTATTTTCTACGGTATTTTGGAAGATTTCAACGCGTGGGTGAGAGATTTCCTAGCGAATATAAAAATGAGTCCTGTAAAAAAATCTTGACACCCTTGTTTTAAAGAAGTGCCGCAGTAGGCCTACACGGATTCGGAATGTTCGCGCTGCGCGTTTTGTTTTTTTTCGAATGGAGCGCCTCCACCTCTCTTCCCAATAATCTAAAACAGGGCATATTGCTGAGCAAAAACGATGTTGAGATGTGTTTGACGCGCTTTTTTTGGTATCATTTAATATCCCCCCTTATAAAAATGGAGACAGACCCATGAAAAGCAATGAAATACGTGCCGGTTTCCTTGAGTTTTTTCGGGAACGTGGTCATGTTATAGAAAAAAGCGATAGAATAGTACCTAGCAATGATCCGACGCTCTTATTTACAAGCGCCGGAATGGTCCAATTTAAACATTTCTATACCGGTGAAACGGAGGTGCCTTATCGACGGGCTGCTACCTCCCAAAAATGTCTGCGCGCCGGCGGCAAAGCAAATGACTTGGATGAAGTCGGCAAAACTTCGCGGCATCTCACGTTTTTTGAGATGCTGGGAAATTTTTCTTTCGGCGACTATTTTAAACATGACGCCATTCGCTGGAGCTGGGAGTTTACCACTGAAATATTGAAGTTTGCGCCGGAGGCAGTCGTGGTC
>JAAYJI010000206.1 GCA_012523015.1 Candidatus Hydrogenedentota bacterium | reverse complement strand
GGTACACGTGTCGACGTGTATAACGCAACGCCTCAATGATAAAAACACCTCGGGCGCGATGAATCGCGCCCCTACACCGGACAGTTCTTCGCCGCACGGAGCGCATAGATGACGCTGTCGGCGTCGGGGCAGGCGGCGGTGCAATCCCTACTTCTTGCCCTATACCCGCGTCGCCGCAACACCCCGCAACCACGCCTTGACGCATCCCCTGTAGGGGCGAGATTTATCGCGCCTCGGATCTACCCGATGGACAGGATGGACCCGGTGGACAGAATGGACCGGATGGACGGGTTGGACGAACGTGGGTAGGCGTGTCGACGTGTCTAACGCAACGCCTCAATGATAAAAACACCTCGGGTGTGATTTATCGCGCCTAAAGACCTGCACTATGGCTTAATTTTAAAGCTCAAGCTTAGCGGGCGCTGATAAAATAGCCTTGCAAGGTTGAAACTAAGGCGGCGCTGTCCTTGCTCAAGCCGGTGCTCAGCAGTTCCAATTGGAAGGGGTAGGCGTGAAGCACGAGATAATAACAGACACACCACATGCACAGGACAACTAAAAAGCCGCCGCAGAGTATGCCCATGTAACGGCGCAGCAAACAGCCATATACACCAAGATAACGGCGCAGTGTCATCACGGCGGCGGGCGGTTGGGGGTCGTCGTCGTCGTCGGGAGCGGTCTCCTTCTTCTCAAAGCTCATATCCATATAGCCCATACCCCTGACTTGGAAAATGGGATAGAGCAGTCCCGTAATAATCATGAGGGCGCTCAGCACATACCATAAAAGCGGGATCACCGTGTCGAAGCTGCCCATCATACCAAGACTGTGCCGCGCAGACATGGTGACAAGCAGCACAAAGAGTGCGGCAAAACCAAACCACGGAACCAGAACCCCCACCGCCTTATGGGGCAGCGCCCGAATATATTTTCCGCCCGACCCGATTTTGTGGATGAGATAACTGACAAAATAGAGCAAGAAAAAGACTAGGGCCGTTTTAAGCAATAATCCCCAAGGACGGATCGCGTTTTTCCGATACTGGGCGACCACAGCGCCGCGGCCCTCCTCAAAGTCTTCGACCTTTGCCAGCGCCTCGTGAATACGGGTGAGTTCGGCTGCGATTTCAGCGGGCTGCTCGTCTCCGGCCAAGGGCGCGCTCATCTCACGGAGCACCAAGGCCTGATGCTGGATTTGTAGGGCAGTTTTCATTTGGATCAGCGTCGGCCGGCTGTCCCCTTCTTTCCCGCCCATGAGCCGTACACCCATATAATGCAGCTTTTCAAGCCATTCGGGCCAATCCATAAGCGCTCCCTCTTGAAGATCTTGACGGGCACGGCTCGTAATGAAATTACAACAATAGAGCAAAGGCGCGGAGATCTCATCGGCGATCTCCCTCCTTTTCTTGTTGTATAACAAGCCCCGCTGCGGCAAGGATACATGCCACAAAGGTTCGGGGAAAAGGATGGGATCTTCAGAACTGTTGGCGCGTGTTAAGAGGGCGATCAAATCGTTCAGTTCCGCCTTGGGTTCGAGGGCTGCCGCCAATGCTGCCGCCTCCAGATAGCGGGGCAGCACATTTGCCGGCGGATTGAGCCCTGCCTCACGGAAGCGTTCCCGTGCCTCGTCATATTGGCCGTCGGCGTAGAGCTTAGAGCCGTAGTTGGTGACGAGCGAAGCATTGCGCGGATTGACTTGATAGGCGCGGTCGTAGGTTTCCAAAATATGATCGGGCTCTTCCACCTGCGCCAAGGCCTCTAAATAGAGGGACGGCGGCACGTTCACCGGACCTGTTTCGCGGTGAACAACGGTGCGCAGGATGGGCCGGGCTTGGGCAGGATGGAGCGTTAAGGACATGCGGTATTGGGTTTCGCTGCGGTCATAACGCAAGTAGCCTTCTGCAAACCAAAGCGTGATCGTGAGTGCAACGGCGAGAGCGACCAAGAGACGGAAGGAGCGTCGGGTACGTCGTGCCCGAACATAGTCGCAGGTAAACTGCGGCGCCGTCCCTTTCCCGGTCTCAGCCTTCACTTACGATCTCCCATGAGTGTTCGCGCAATGATCTTGCCCTCTTCAACGCCGGGTTGATTGAAGGCATCTATATTATAGAGCTGTCCCGCCATGGCCGTCTCCACTTCAAGGAGATACAGGACCTGGGCGAGCGTATACGCGTTCAGCTCCGGTAAAATGATACGGATTACAGGACGCTGACTCAATTGAAGGGCGTCCATGGTACCTAAGAGTTCGGCTTCCATCAGCTTATTCATGGTCGAATTGCGCAGATAATCCAAACTGTTCAGATGGGCCATGACCGGGGGAATCGGCAGGGTGTCGGTGAATCTTTCGACCTCTAGTATATTAAAGACTTTGTTGTTGGGTCCCTCGCGATACAATTGTACTTGCGAATGCTGATCGGTCACGCCTAAAGCCTTGATAGGCGTAGGCCCGACAAATACTTCCTTGTTATCCCCATCGTAGCGTTTACCCAGGCTTTCCGCCCACAATTGGCGGTACCAATCTGCCACATCGCGGAGCCCGTCGGCATAGGGCATCATGACGGACATGGTTTTCCCTTTTTCTACATCCATCATATACTGAACGGCAGCACGCAAATAGGCGGGATTCCCTTCGAGAGAGGCTTTGGAACAGCGCTCATCCATGGCCTCGCAGCCCGCCATCATCGCCTCAATATCCATGCCCAGGACAGCGGCGGGAAACATGCCGACAGGCGAAAATACGGAAAAACGGCCGCCCACGTTTACGGGAATTTCAAAGGTGATCAAGTCATAGGCTTCCGCCACGGGGTGGAGCAGGCTTTTTGAGCCGTTGCCATTACCGGGGCCTGTGGTCACTACCAAATGATCTTTCATGGCAGCAGCGCCCACCGATTTCTCCAGCATATCGACTACAATCATTAATTGGGCCATGGTCTCTGCCGTGTCGCCCGATTTGGAGATGACGTTGAACAAGGTTTGGGCAGGGTCGCAATACTGCATCATCGCGGTAAAGGTGACGGGATCGATATTGTCCATGACAAAGAGGCGTGGCCGTCCCTTACGCCCGTCGCGGTCCATGAGATTATGATAGGGCGCGCTCAAGGCGGTATGGAGTGCTGTCAGTCCGAGGGCGGAACCGCCAATCCCCAAGACAACCAAGTTATCATAGCCACGGGCAACAAATTGTGCAGCCTGCTCTTGCACCTCTTTCAGCACTGCCTTTTCTTTATAGAGATCATAAAAACCGTATTTCTTCGCTTCACGATCGGCACGCATTTGCTCATGAGCTTTTAAGATACGCGGATCTATGGCTTGAAAAGCTTCAGGCGTAATCCCGTGGGCTGCGCCGACGGCGGCGGCAGTGGCACGGCGTATATCAATGCGAATCTGTTGGTCGGTAGTGTTCTTTTGTGTCATGAGGGCGGTCCTTTATATGACAGGTAGATCTAAAGGCAGGTTATTGGACAGGCGCACTCCTTCGTTCCATAGACCCCGAAACATGCATATTGCGGGGACAGCACAGAAGCTAAGGAAGGCAGTTTCTATATTCTAAAGGACTGGGCAATGGAAGAACAAAAAGTTCTCCCACTGCCGCACTTTCGTCGGTTATTACTTTACTCTTCAATAAAACCATGGTAGAGCCCCATATAATAGGGCAGCAGAAATACGGTGCCATTGCCGAGGACACGTCCGTCTCCGCCATAGTCCAAGCGCCAAGGATCGGTATTCCAGTGGTTAAAATAGCGTTCGGAAACGGGAAGCACCTTGCCATTGACCCGATAACCGCGGCTGCGGCATATCTCTTCGTAGGGTTCTGCAGCTTGTTGGGGCGGCAGAATACGCAGGTCTAGGCGATGGCTGTTTTCGTGTGCCCAGTTAAACCGATCAAGGGGGAATTCAATCAGCGTTTCCACGGCATCCTCAATGCAGTTGTCCCACGCTTTAATTTCAAAGTCGCCCCACGGCAGCGGATAGGTAATCTTTCCGGAGAAGACAGCAAACATGAAATTGAAGAGGGGATTCATTTCGGGCTCTTCATTGATCCACGCGGAATGGAAGGAATACATGATTTGGGGCAGGATCTGTTCATCCTTGGAGTACTTCATAAGATTATAAAAATTCATGAAGGCCATTTCATCATCGGACTGGTTGCCGGAGCCGGCCCAAAATGAATCTTATAAAACATGGAGTTCGTGAGGAAGTGATGTTTTTCAATGAGTTCTCGGCTGGCTTCTCCATATTTAGGATCGCCGGTGATATGCTCTGCAACAGCGAGATAGGATAGGATACTCATGGACTTCAGCCCCCGTTCGGGCCACCAGTCCATGTCTTGGTTGAGCGTGTCGGGATTATAAATTGCCCAACGGGTCGGCGTTCCGTCATGATCCACCAAATTGAAGCCGTATTCCAGCAAATGGTCGGTTAAGGCGCGCACCACTTCGCGGACCGCTTCTTTTTCTGCTTCAGTTTCCGCCACATAATCATAATAGGCGGGATACAAGAAATAGTGTCCGTCTAATTCGTCGGAGCTGGTGTCGCTTTTCCAATACCATTTTCCGTCTGTCGTCTTGGGCCAACGGGGCTCGTAAATCTTCCAGAGATAATCTTCGCGCTCGCGGTGTTTCAGATCCCGTTCGATGCGGCCAATGTTGGGGTCGTGACCGTCACCGGGGAGAATCGTACGCGCCACATAGCCTTTTGGCGGCCGTTCTTCGCTGAGCTGCGGCACCTTTTGCAAGAATTCAAGCGCCTTAAAAGCGCGGGTTGCTCTTGCTTTCGCTTCGGGCGATTTAGTGGCGGCATAGGCGAAACATTCTGCCGCGCCGTACATGGCCGTCCACAGCCCATCATTATCACTGTCTGTAAACCTCGTTTCACGGGTGTCGCCGGGATTCATTAAAAGCAATTCGGAGACATAGCCATATTCCGTGCGTTTGATCAGGTCGGTTTGTTCCTCATAAATGGCCGCTTTTTCTTTCAAGGTCATGGGCGTGTAAAAAATATGCCCTACCCCGCCGGCCGTGGCAACCCATACGCCATGGTCTCCATCGACAGCTATGGAACGCACCTCATCATGGGGCAGCCAACGGCGGCCTTGGCGATAACGCCATTTCCCATCTTTATACCGAACAACGCCGCGGGTCGTGCCGAACCAAACAGCGCCATCCTGTCCCGCAGCCATGCAGGTGAAATCGTTAAAGGGCAAGCCCTCTTCGCCGGTAAAAAAGTTCCAATCGGAATCGCCTTGGACAGCGGCTCCTGCCAGCGTGGCAAACCACAGCTTCCCTTGGGCATCAAGGGCAACACCGCGCACATCCTCTACGCCCCACATGCGGCCCAGGCCATCTCTCACGTCCAGCTTTTCATAGAGACCGGTGGCATTGCGCACGAACAGACCTTGTGCCGTCGCCACAGCGGCCGGAGCCGTGCTCCGGTCGGTCGCCTGATGAACGGGGATCTGCACATCCTTCCGCCCCGCTTCCATGGACTCAAGCTGGTAGGCGTCGCCGGTCGGCGATAAGGCATAGGATGCGCCGCCTTTCAGTTCGACAACTTCCCACGTGTTTCCATTGAATTTGGCGTTGCCTGCTGCCGTCGCCACGACGGGCCGTCCGGCGTCGATCCAAAGATCGTTGATATCATTGGATGGAAGTCCTTGTTCAGTAAAAAAGTGTTCTGCTTTTTCTTGTAAAAAACTTCCAACCTTAACGGGCTGACTTCCTACTGAGAGGCATCCAAGTGTCATGACAGCAAGTAAAAGCCACCTTGTTATTCTCATGTAAATACTTCCTTTCCGGGAGTTGTTGAAACCTGCCGTGGGGCCATCCATTGCTCCACGTTTATAAAGAACCATAATTTGATGTTAGGGATAGTACGTTAGCGTCTACGGCAACAGGCACGGGATTCATTGTCTCACATACCTATAAAAAAGTGCGGCAGATAATGAAGGTGCTGCGAAGTCCTGCGGCGCAGGGGAACAACAGAAATGTCCGAGACAATTCAAGACGCAAAGTGCCTATCTTATACCATAAATAGGCGCTCAGAGGGTAACCCCTATTTCTTTCAAGTGGAATTTCCGGGTTTTAAAAGCGCCGGGCAAAAGAGGAACAACACGGCAAGATTTCGACACAGCCGCCCGTGATCAGGAAAAGGTGGACTCCTCCCGTGTGGGCCATTTCCACAATACCCAAAGCATAAATAAGCTGAAAGAAATGATGAGGACAGTGACCACACAAATGGTCAGCAGATCAAAGCCATGGACATGGGTGGGACCCACGCCCATCTTAATTTCAAAGCCGCCCGCTTTGCTTCGGTTAAAGAGCCAGCCCACGCTGCTGCCCAAAAACCCGTGGATAAAGCCAAGGGCAACCAAATTACGGTTGCGGTCGTCCATAAAGACCCACGACAGGAAAGAACCCAGTACCCAACAAACCAAAACCAACATCCAACTGTTAATGTGGATGATTCCGAAGAAGGCGCCGTTTAATATGGATACGGCCAGACGCACTTTCCATTGGTTTTCGACGCGCCGCGCCGGAGCGAATCCTTTGCGCAGGCGCGTACCGAAATAAGAGCAGAAGAGGAGCTGCTGCACGGCTCCCCAAAAGACATAGCCAAACACGCCTAAGGCGAAGGTTGTGATGTGGAAATCTGCAAAGGCAGCGGTGCCCATGACGGCAAAGGCTAATAAATAGAGTGCTCCTCCCAAGGGAACTAAAATCTTAAGTACGGTGATGAAGGCGGAGACAAAATTGTCATAGCGTATGAAGAAGGTGCATAAAAACGTGGATAAGAGCAAGACGAAAGCGCTGATACCGACCTTTCCAAGGGGATTCGCCATGACTGCCAGCGCCCGTTCCCTTTTCATGCGAAACAGGAATTTCGCCACTTCGGGCCATTGGATAAAACCAATGACCGACAAGACCGCAATGAGGATCACAATGACGGCGGCAAGGAGCGTGTTTGCCGTGCTCCGTTCATAATAGAGGCGGCGCCATAAAGCAACAGGGTTTCCCAGTCCCCACGAATTGAGCGTATCGCGGTGTATAAAGGGACTGCCGAAGAGACAATATAACCCAGCGACGGTGAGGAAAATGCTCACGCCTGTGTTAAGCGCCTCATTCGTTCCCAAAACACAAAAGAAATATTGGACGTACCAGAGCACCACCAATAATAAGGTCATGAGGAAAAAGGCTTCGATGACGTTGAATTTCCGCGAACGGGATTCCCGCTCTGCTTCGCCGCCGGTATTCACGATAAAAGGGATCTTTTTAGTTGCTGATGGGTCTTGAGAGGTCACCGTTGTTTCTCCATTCAGGGAATTGTTGTAGATTCTTTTGTAGCCGGCATTGTGCGATATGGGGGCTGCCCCCTATGTACATGCCGGGTTAACACGATTTTCAAGGGGTGTCTGTGCTTAGGCCGTGGTCCGGACAGGCAGGGCGCTGCTCTAAAACGCGCAAGGGGCGACAGCTTGTATCACCCCTTGCTGCGCGGCAAATCTAAGCAATAATCTACGAGGGCGCTGCGGGCACACTCAGGATTCCGACCGGCTCAGCTCTTCTAAGAGGACATTGGGATAGAGCACGTCGTTGACTTTTTCCACCACAATATCTTCTGCGAGTTCAAAAGACGCCTTCAGCCGTATGTCTTGAGAAGAAGCGCCGATACGCACTTCATAGCTGCCTTGATCGGCAACCCATGCGCTGATACCGCTCCAAAAAGAGGCAAGCGCTCGTTCGTCCAATTCAAAGTGAAGGACTTCGCGTTCGCCGGGCTGCAACAAGACCGTTTTCGCAAATCCCTTTAACTCTTGTTGGGGCTTCTCGATTTGTGTCGTCGGCGCAGCCAAATACAACTGCACTATTTCTTTGCCCGCCACCGATCCGGTATTTTCGACCGTCACAGATACCTGCAGCTTTGACTGGAATTGGTCGGCGCTTAGTTTCAAATCTGAATAAGAAAAGGTGGTGTAAGACAAACCGAAGCCGAAAGGATAGGCGGTGGGCACGTTAAAGGAATCATAATAGCGATAGCCCACATAGATGCCTTCGTTATAATAGGAGTTAACAGAATCGTAGTTGGGTGAACCGGGGAAGCTTGCAGCAGAGGGCACATCTTCATATTTCAGGGGGAACGAATCGGGCAATTTCCCCGAAGGATTAACCGCTCCCGTTAAGATTTCTGCCACGGCTGTGCCGCCTTCCTGACCGGGCAGCCACGCCATGAGAATGGCATCCGCCAAATCGCTCCAGCTTGCCGTCTCCCACACCCCCACCACATTGAGCACAACAATAACTTTTTTGCCGGCGCTATGGTAGATTTCGGAAATGTCGCGGAGAAGTTGGTGTTCACGCTCCGTGATGGGAAGATATCCGTTCTCGTAATTTTCACCTGCACTGCGGCCGAAGGTGATCAAGGCCGTGGCAGAGCGTTCGCAATAGGCGCTGATTTCTTCGCGGGTCAATTCTTTTTCGCGGCTGAAGGCAACGAGCCTGTTTTTAAAATGACGGGGCGCCTGGTCGTCAACAATACCGTTGTCCTTGCGCATCTTGGGATTATCGAAATAATCAGGGACCAGATTGTCGCGCTTGATCTTTTCAATATAGGCGAGGTAGTCGTCCTTCATATCTTCGAGTACGCCCAGCCCCGCAGCTTTCAACCCGTCATAGACAGAAATACAATGCTTCAGGCTTCTCACTTCACCGCTTCCCGTGCCATAGGGATTGAATGCGTAAGAAGTCTTGCCAAAAATACCGACCGTTTCATCACCTTTAAGAGGCAGACAGTTGTCTTTGTTTTCGAGCAATACCATGCCCTCTTTCGCTCCCTGTTCCGCAATTTTCGCGTGGGCTTCTAAGTCTGGATTGTGAGAAGGCTTATGACCGTGTGACCGTGGCGAATCCAATTTAAAGTCGATATAGCGTGCGAGCCGCTCATCCAAAAGGGCTTCGTCGAAGCTTTTACTTTCGATGGCCTTCTTCAATTCTTCATATTCTTCCGTGTTTCCGCTCATCAACAGATTATGTCCCGCCCGCACTTTAGCGACCGAGCTTCCCAGCCCGTCAAAATCCGTAATAAAGAAACCGTTGAACCCCCATTCTTCACAGGTCACCGTTTGCAGTAGTTCGGGATTCTCCGCCGTATACAATCCATTCATGCGGTTGTAGGACGTCATGATACATTTGGGCTGCCCTTCTTTTACCGCAATCTCAAAGCCGCGCAAATAGATTTCGCGCAGGGCTCGTTGACTGATAACGGCGTTATAGGTGCGCCGATCGGTCTGTTGGTTGTGGGCGAGGAAATGTTTGGGCGTCGCGCCGATGCCGTTGGATTGGAGCCCCAGAATCATGGCGGCAGCCGATTTACCCGAGAGCAGCGGATCTTCGGAGTAATATTCAAAGACGCGGCCATCGTGGGGGTTGCGGTGTAAATTCACACCGGGCGCTAAAATGAGTTCATAGTCATATTCGAGCACTTCATTACCAAAGGCTTCGCCTACGGCAAGAACCAAGTCCATGTTCCAAGTCGCCGCCAAGCACGTAGAGGTTGGAAAAGCAGTCGTATATTGGAAATATTCTTGTCCTTCTTTCCGTGCCTCACGGTTCAAGCCCGCCGGGCCGTCGGACATGGCGGTTGTGCGAATGGACAGGCGCGGCAAAATCGGATGGGATCGCTGATCTTCAAGAATCATACCCTGACCGGCGTCTTGGGTGTTACGAACAAAGCCGGGTACAAAATTGCCGTCCCCCACAATAATACCGAGCTTCTCTTCCAAAGTCATTTGCGCTACAAGCTTCTTCGCTTCTTCTGATACGGGCGCTCCTTGGGCACGCCCCCAGAGAGCCGCACAAAGAAGACATAAAAGAACCGTTAAAATTGTTTTGTAAGCATTGTTACGCTTCGAAAAAATCATGAGTCAACCTTTCTTATCCCTATATGGAAGTTGTCTGTACGGCTGCGTTGCCGCTCAACCTTCTTTTTTTGGTACCCCTTAACATCACCTTCAAAGGCTTAAGTATAACCGGAAAGTGAGGGTGAATAAAATATCTTTTGCAGACAGTATGACAAGAGCAAGGTCAACGGTTCATAAGAGGTCATTGACCTGGAAGAATCACGCCATCCATAGTATTTTTGCATAGCTCTATGAGCCATTGCGATAATGTGGCAACTTTATGAACGATATTTTGAATTGACCCGGGACACAGGGCTAAGCCCATTCCCAACGAATAAAGAGAACCTTCTATGAAGCCACCTGTTGGACATATCAAAACATTCGCTGTGATATCCTTTTTATGGGCAGTCATGCTTCTATCTTTCTGCTTCCTATGCCCTGACAACCTCGCCTTCGCGCAGCAAGCCAAGGACACGGCTGTTGCTGAAACCGATACTTCCCAAGAGGAAGCACTTTAAGCGGAAATCACCCGATTAAAAACCATGGCCGAGACCTATACGGAACTGGAGACTTCGGCGAAAGAAGGGCTGATCGAGCGATCCCTTGACGCCGTCCAAGGGCGGCTGGCCGCGGTTAACAAACTCATTGCTACGCTTCAACAACGGCAAAGCCTGTTGCAGGAACATCGTAACCTCAAAGTACAGCTCCATGAGCTGGAAGAAACGACCAAGGAATCGGTGCAGCTGGATGCGCCTCCCCCCTATTCCTTGGCGTACTTGGATCAAAGCATCGATCTGATGAAAGCGAAGCGCCTGGACCTGGAGGCGGAAAATACGACGCTAAAAGCGGCAAAAGAACGGGCCGCCCTGGAACGCAAAGCCATTGATGACGCCAAAACGAATCTCAACCGCAGCAATGAACGCCTGCGTACGGCAGGACAGGATGATCATGACGCCGTAGCTTTTGAACAAGACACCGCCAAACTGCTCCTCGATCTGGCACAAGAACGCTTGACCACTGCCGCCGTTGAAGTGGAACGGATAGAGAGCAATATTTCCTTCTGTGAATTGGAACTGCGCATAGCTTCCAAAAAGATGGAGCTGATTCGCAAGCAAACCCTTTTTCGCGAACAAGAATTAAACGAGATTTTAGAACGTCAGAAACAGGCTGTTGCCGGACTTGATAAAGAATTAGAAAAGGCGCGGGAAGAAACGGAGCAACACAAGAAGAAGCTGGAAGATGCGGAAAAAAACAGCGGGAATGAGCTTGATCCGGAAAGTAAAAACAAGGCAAAAAAGAATCAACATCTCATTAAGATGCGTATCGAAGCGTCAGAAGCAAAGATTGTTATTCTTGAATCCCTTAAAAAAATTGAAGACGGCATAGAAAAATTGTGGCAGTTACGCTTTGATATGCACAACTCCGGTCATGAAGCCTCTCAGGACTGGGAAAGGATCTTGTCTCTTTTGCGCGAGCAGATGGATCTTTTCAGTAAGGATATGAATGCGAGCGAACAACGGGCCAATAGTTTGCGCGGACAGGTCACCGCCTTGGAAAATAATTTGCGCGATTGGAGCGGTCAAGATGGTGAGAAACGGTACATCGAAGATCAACTGAACATCCTTTCTGAACGCCTCTTATTACGCAACCGCATACAGATGCGGATGAATCAGGCGAAAGCGTTGGCAGAACGGTTCATTGAAGAGACACGAAGCCGACAGTCATCTCGCCCTTTCAAAGATATACTGGCCGACTATGGTCGGAAAGCCTTTACCGTTGTTTCCCTCGCCTTCGACCGTGAAATATTGGAGATCGGCGATGAGTCCATTACGGGCCGCAAACTCTTTTACATGGCGTTAATTTTAATCTTAGGTATTTTGCTCAGCCGGCTCCTGACACGATACATAAAAAATTACGCGCTCAAACGGCTCAAGCTTCGCTCGAATATGGTCTTTGTGATTGCGAAGCTCACCAACTATGTAACCTTTCTCATCGTCGTCTATTTAGCACTCAATTATGTCAATATTCCGCTAACCATTTTTGCCTTTATGGGCGGCGCCGTCGCGTTGGGATTGGGCTTCGGCGCGCAAAACCTGATCAACAATTTCCTCAGCGGATTGATCTTAATGGGTGAGCAGCCCATACGCTTGGGCGATGTGGTGGAGATTGAAGGGAAAATGGGTACCGTGACCAATATCGGTACCCGCGCCTCCCGGTTGCGGATGCCCACAGGTTACGATATTCTGATCCCGAACAGTAAAATTTTGGAAACGAGTGTGATCAACTGGACCCTGACCGATTCTAAAGTCCGGCGGCAGGTGGATGTCTGTGTGTCCTATGATGCGCCCGCCCAAGAAGTGTCACGACTGCTCTTGCAAGCCGTGATGGAACAACGCAATGTCTTGCTTGATCCCGAGCCGGCAGTGTTCTTTGAAGCCTTTGGCGATAATGGTTTGGAATTCACCATTTATTTTTGGATGGAAATGAAAGCCTCCGTTGACATCCGCAAAACGCTCAGTGACATACGCTTCAGGACAGCTACCCTTTTTGCGGAAAATGGCGTTTTATTCGCCTATCCACAACGGGACATTCACTTGGACAGCATCAATCCTGTAGAAATCCGCTTGCTCCAAGACCGAGCGCAGCGCCACAGCGACGATTAAAAGAACACAGATAGGAATCTCTTCTAAGCCTTTTGTACGGAGAAGCATGTCTTTGTACAATACGTAGTGGATCCACTCCTCTCCGAGATTTTGAACCGTTACAGATAAAAACTTATACTATTAAACCTGACAAAATAACATTCCCCTTTTAGACTGACAAAATAATATTCCCCTTTTAGAAAGGTGTCGTTATGGAAACCCTCAAAGAGATTTGGGCTTTTATGAGAATCCGAAAGAAATATTGGCTCGCTCCCATTATTATTTCGCTGTTGCTGCTGGGATTACTTTTCTTCTTTGCAGGCAATGCCGGCGTGGTCTCGCCCTTCATCTACGCGCTTTAAAAAGCAGCGCGCACTCCGTAATATCTCTACATACGCTTGTTTAACGTGAAAAAAAAGAGGAGGTCTCGTTGTGTCTCCAAATTCCACCGGCGAAAATAAGGCTTCGTTATCTGCTTCCAATGCGGAACAGGCAACATCCCCCCCCAAAAAACAAGGGTGGGTTTATGTTGCTCTGGGCGCGATCCTGATACTGGCTGTAATACTCCGTTGCTGGTATCTGACGCAAGTCATGACAGCGCCCGATTTCTCCGCGCTGCAGCAAGATCCCGAAGTTCAAGATTATTTCGCCCGTGCTGTACTTTCAGGAGACTGGAGCGTACCTGATGGTGAAACAGACCCGGAAATGCAAAGCACCGCCTTTTATCGGCCCCCGGGCTATGGCTATTTGTTGACGGCTCTGTATTTCCTTTCCTCCGGCAGCTATCTGGCACCTCGTATTTTAAATGCTGTTTTAGGGGTTTTAACGGTACTGCTCCTGTTCGCGTTGGGCAAGCGTTTTTTCGGATCCGTGGCCGGGCTATTCTCCGCCTTGCTCGCCGCTATCTACAGCGTATTCATTTACTGGGAAGGCGAAGTGAACGATCCCGCCCTATTTGTGTTTCTTGTTCCCGCCTTATTCTTCGTCCTGGACAAATGGTCGCAAAACTTTAAATACCGCTATATCTTTTTCGCAGGATTAATTTTTGGCTGTTACGGATTGGCTCGTCCCAATATACTGGGTTTTGGCCCCGTAGTCGCGCTGTGGATCCTCTGGACTGCTTGGCGCAACCAAAAGGGCGGCCGCGTTCTCGCCTCATGGCTTCTTTTATTGCTAACCACGGCAGCGTTGATCGTGCCTGTAACCATACGGAACTATAGGGCATCCGGTGAATTTGTGCCGATTTCCACCTATTTCGGTCATAATCTTATTATTGGTAATCACGAACAATCCGATGGAATAACACCGTGGCTTCCTTATCTGCAAGAGCTGGAAGGGAGCGGCAATTGGTCCGCCCGCGATTATGTGAACGTAGTGCGCGGGCTGGGCAAAGAAGTGGGGCAGCCCGACCTCAGCCACAGCGAGGCGTCTCATGTCTTTTCTCAAAAAGCCTTAACCTATATAAAAACCCATCCTCAAGAAACGCTCCGCCGCTACCTGCGCCGATTTGTCTTGTTGTGGACGCCCGTCGAGATCACCTGCAATAAGGTGGTACATTACGAATTGAAACACTATATGCCGCTCCGTATCCTTCCCCGCTTTCCCTTTGTAGCCGCCTTTTTCTTCATGGGACTCTTCCTGTTGCTCCTCTCTTTCCCGCGCATTTTGAAAAGTGACAGCTGGCGCGGAGATATTGCCATGCTGCTCCTCATACTCTGTTTTTTAGCTTATTATCTCTTATCTTTTTTACCCTTCTTCGTAAATGGCCGCGCCCGTCTTCCGGTCATCCCGCTATTTATGCTCTTTGCCGGTTATGCGTTGCAGACGCTTGTCACCGCCTTCCGCAAGAACCGCATGAAAGCCTTTTTGATCACCCTAACCAGCTGTTGTCTTTTCTTGCTCCTCTCCCACGTGTTTATACCCGTTCTCCTCGACGAAGCACGGTGGCATTATCAACGGGCTGATTCTTGGATACGACGGGGCGAACTTGACGCGGCACGGGCAGAAGCGCGGGAAGTGATTACTTGCCAAGGCGCGGCGTATATGCATCAACGCCTGGGCCGTTATTTTGCATCCCAACATCTCGCAGATGATGCAATCGCCCAGTATGAAGCGGGGATCGAAAGAGATCCAACGTATCAAGACATGCATTATCTGTTGGGAATCTGCTTAAAAGAGGAAGGCGATACAGCAGGCGCACGGGCAAGTCTGGAATCGGCCGTGACGCTGAATCCCACCGATGCACGGGCACTCAATGGGCTGGGCGAAATCTTACTTCATAGCCAAGCCTATACGGAAGCATTGGATTGTTTCGAAAAAGCCTTCGCCGTTGCGCCCCATTACGGCGACGTTATCGATAACATCAGTCTTAGCATGAAGGCGTTAAAACGCGTTGATGAGGTCATCGCCCGCTATCGACACCTTCTTGAAGAGAATGCTGAACAGCCTTATATCCATTATATTCTCGGTCGCGATCTGGCAGAAACCGGGCGAACAGAAGAGGCGTGCACCCACTTTGCGGAAGCCCTGCGCATTGATCCCCTATTGGACGGCGCGCGCTATCTCTGGGCACAAGAACTGAGTGCCCTGGGCCGTCATGAGGAAGCCATCGAACAACATCAAATCGCTTTATCATTGAATCCGAATCTCAAATATACCCGGGTGGCATTGGGTCGGGAATTATCACGACGCGGTGACGTTGATGAGGCGATCCTCCATTTCCAAGAGACACTTCACATTGACCCCGGCTTTCAGGATGCACGGTATCTTCTCGGCCGTGAACTTGCGAAAGCCAACCGTGTCAGCGAGGCGGTCGAACAGTATCAAGAGGCGATTAACCTGAATCCCGATGATGCCCGAGCTCATCTGGAGATGGGCATGTTTTGGGCAGAACAAGGCGAATGGGAAACAGCGCTGGAACACTATGAAGAAGCCTTACGCGTTAAACCTGACTTCGCCTTTGCCTTGGATCGTATCGGACGCATCCTTGCCCTGCTTAACCGTTCCGATGAAGCGATCACCCGCTATAAAGATGCCTTGGCAGCCGATCCTGAAAATCAAGATATCTGCTTTCTGTTGGGCCGTGAATTGTTGGCACAAAACCAAAAGGACGAGGCGGAGATCTATTTCAGGAAGGCACTAACCCTCGATCCCGAAGATGCACGGAGCCACAACGAATTGGGAAGTCTCCTTGAAGAGCAAGGCAACATGAAAGAAGCCATGCGCCATTATGAAGAGGCGTTGCGCGCCGCCCCGCAATTTGGGTACGTGCTGTATAAAATGGGTAAGTTGCTCGCTAAGGAGGGCAATTATGCGGAAGCGGAAAAACGATTCGAAGAAGCCCTGAATATCGATCCCGATAACCAAGACTTATATTATCTCATGGGCCGTGAGCTTGCCGGTCAAGGAAAAATAGAAGAAAGCAAAAGCTATTTTAATCGCGCGCTCGCGTTGAACCCCGATGACGCACGGGTACACAATGATCTTGCGCTGCTCCTTGGCTCGAAATCTCCGGAACAGGCCATCAACCATTACGAAGAAGCCTTGCGCATTGCGCCCAACTTTACCCTGGCCTTAAATAATTGGGGCAATTTGCTCTTGGAATTGGGTCGATATGATGAGGCACGCGCCAAATATGACACGACCTTAACGCTGCGCCCTGATGATGAGTATGCATGGTACAATCTCGCGCGTCTGGCGGAACTGGAGAATCGCTTGCCCGACGCAGAAACGTGTTATCTTCACGCCATTGAAAATAGTCCTGATAATTCTCATATTTTAAATAATCTCGGTCTCCTTTATGCGAAGATGGAGCGGCCCGACGACGCAGAAATCTACTATAAAAAAGCGCTGGAGATTGACGCAGAAAATCCGCTGCCCTACAACAATCTCGGATTGCTCATGGAATTGCGCAATGATCCTGAGGAGGCGCTGCATAAGTATGAAGCCGCTTTGGAGATCAAGCCTTCTTTTCTCTTGGCGCTCAATAATGCCGCCGCCCTCTTGACACGACTGGGCCGCGAAGAAGAAATAGAAGCGATCTTCCAAAAGGCCTTGGATGCCGACCCCGCCAATGGGGATGTTCACAATAGTTATGGCTATTATTTATATGGCAACGGTAAAAACGAAGAGGCCAAAAGCCATTTCCTGAAAGCTATTGAAGCGATTCCGGAATTTCCCTTGGCATGGAATAATCTGGGAAATGTGGCGAAAGACGAAGGTGATGCTGCAGAAGCAGAACGTTGCTATTTGCAAGCATTAACCATTTTCCCCGCCGATCCCGTCGCTACGTTTAATTTGGTTCGTTTGTATTGGTCGCAGCAAGATACCCAAAAAGCCACGCTCTATTTTGATGAACTTTTGGGACGCGTCACAGAGGACGCTTCGTTTCTATTTTCCTGTGCTGCAGCCTTAACCGATGCATACGCCTGGGACTTAGCCTCTCAAGCGTATAAGAAGGCGCTGGAGCTTGACCCCGACCGACTCGCGGCGCGTTTCAATCTGGCTCTGTTACTTTTCCCGACGCTGAACAAAGCGGAAGAAGCTTTGGAACAGCTTGAGCTGATTGAAAAAGCCGCGCCTGAGTTTCAGGGATTAGAAGAAGCCCTGCGCTCGGTGCGCAAGGCGATCGCCCCATAAGGAACAGCGGAGACTCTAACGAAGGTAAGGCGTTATTTGAATGCTTGTTTCACGGGATAGATGTGTCTGTAACCACGTCGGATGCCGTCGTATCGGAAAGAGGCGCTGCAAAAAGGACTAGATTATTACCGTTTTTGCGTTCAAGACCCGGCCGCGTAAGAACCACACCGCTCGGCATTTCTATGGGCATGGGTACGTTCATAACTTTCGCGTCGGGATTCGCAATGACCAAAGTTGACGACCCGCCCCCGTCCAACGCGAGAGCGTCTGAAACGCCTCGTTCGATAAAAAAGCGCGCCACTTCAAAGCAATTCATTCCGGCGCTGTATCGGGGCTGTCTGCCATCAACAACGAACAGAAAGAGTTTATTGTCGCGACTCTTTCCGATAGCCGTTCTCGGATGCCTGGATCCCCCTTCCTCCACCAAAATCTTGCCATCCTTCAAAAGCATCACTTTCCCGCTCACCGTATTGTAAAGATCCACTTCCGGAATGGTTTGTGTCGTGCCAACTGCGTTTTCGGGGCGCTCCAAAAAAGTGACTTCATTTTCCTTACTGATGTTAAGAGCATATTTGGAACCCCCTTCATCCCAACGAGATACAATATCGCCATTCGAAGCGGCAAGCCCTAACAGTTCCGCATATTTTTCCCGGTCATTATAAAAATAGTTGGCATTGATCCCAATTTGAGCTTTCATTTTGCGCACGAATTCATAGGTAGTTTCACACCATGTTTCGCCCGGTGCTTCCGGTCCATTAGCCGGGGTGGTCATGAACCGCAGCTGAGCAGCCTCCAAATTGATTTCTATAAGATGGATCACTTGCCGGACGGGGGTCATCCGAACTTGGTGGATATAGCGCACTCCCTCAAAAAGAACAGTAGATTCTTCTTGAAGAGGCGCATCGGCCAAGGCTGATACCGTCAGAAG
>JAAYJI010000205.1 GCA_012523015.1 Candidatus Hydrogenedentota bacterium | reverse complement strand
TGCATGGGCGCTTGTTCCGCCTCGCTACGCTCGGCTCCACAAGCGCCCATGCAATCCTGCCAGGAGGCGCGCTCATGAAACACAGAAACTCTCATAACAACTGGACCAAAAAGCGGGGGCTTGACAATTCGGCAAGGCAGCTGAAACAATAAAAATGTTTGGTCTTGAGGTCTAAAATCTTTTTGCTTAGACCGATTTCGTCCTTAGTCAATTTTTCTTTCCCACAGATGTGACAGTTTTTTTGTTTCACGATTTACTCCGATCCTCTTCGAAAGATTTTACCGTAAAACTGGGAACATCTTTGCCGCGGTATTCCGGATCCAATAGACCAAGCTGAAATTTGATAGTATCCCGCATTTTCCATGCTCTGTTAAGGCAATAATGCTTGAATATATGTGGCTCAATATCTCTTGCACAACGAACGTGCGGAAAAAGCAGTTTTAGGTATGCCGTGGTAATACGTAAGACTGCTTCTGTGTCGCGTGTATCCGCAGCCTCAGGGACTATGATGAGTTCATCGACTATGGCACGATAGGTAGTATCTGAACGTAAGTCGTGCATGATTGACGTAAAATATTCCGAATTCAACGCCCAGCCGGACACTTTGAGATCATCGTTCATTCGAGGAATATTCCATCCTTTGATAAAGCCATGGAAACGGTCGATAAGGGCGGACTCATGAAACACTTCGGGCAGTTCTTCAAACATGTTAGAAAAACCGTCTTGATCCATAGCTCCTTTGCTGATATTCCCGCTTAGGATCATGCCTGCATCAGCGACGCCTTGGAGATTACCCACGGTAAACACACCGGATTCAAGATAGCCCTTTAAAGCAGCGCGCATTTCATCGACGTCGGTAAAAGAAATGGTTTGAACCTCATCAAGGGTAATAAAATCATTACCGCTTATGAGTCCTTCCTTACGTCGGTTTTGATCATAGAATAGTTTCGCTCGACTCATGACGCCGCCGCTAGACAGCCAGCCGAAGCGGCTGACTCTGCCGAAAAGATAAGATTTGCCCGTCCCTTTCGGAGCGAGTTCAATCAGGTTCAACCGTTTCTCAACAAAGGGAAGGAGGCGTGTGAGCATGGTCAGTTTTTTTTCTTCATTGCCGAGATAACCGTTCGCGTTGTAGTCTACTGCGCCCAGCAGCACATCAAGCCATTCCTCTATAGAAAATTCTTTGCGCACCTCTTTGAAATAATCCAAATCAATCGTATAAGGACAAAAGTTTTTAAAGGCTATAAGTTTAATCTTACCGCCGGAACTGCTCTTTGTTGGTCGATCGGAACCGCTGGATCCTCCGGGGCGATACCCCAGTTCTAGCATGCCCCACGTTTCTCCGGCGTCAACCAAATCCTCCCTGCACAAATTCCACACAGAATCCTCGATAATGGTGTCTTTGTTTGTTAATCCGAAATCAGGCAATGCAAAAGAAACTTGTGCTGTCTTGATGTCGATATCAACAGAAATTTTGGCTAAAAATTTGACGCGTTCATAGTCAATGCAAATACGATCCTTGATTCCGGTCCAATCATCGCGTCCCGGCAGATAGGTCTTAATAAAATCATATAAAGAATCTTGATCCACATTACCATGTTCATCAGCGAAACGTTTTAAAAGCCAGTCTCGCATAAATGACGGCAGGCTCATGGCAGAAAAGAAATTACTCTTTTTTAAATCCTTATATACAACCATTTCATCGAAGCATTGCCTCAATTTTTCTATCATAAACTAAGACTCCTCAAAAAAAATTGTCGAACTCTTCATTCTTTTGCGCGATCTTGCTCTGAACTTTAAATGCGACCTTGCCAATCCACGTGTCCCCGGAATAAACTTCTGCCGTATAATGATCAGCTTTTTTTATCTCTGACAGCAACACACGGAATCGCCTATCTTCTATAGATTCGGCTGAATATCTATCACTGCCTAAACGTACAGACACATCCGAAACAGGCGCAGTAAAGAAGAGCTCAATAGTGACCTCTTTCTTAAATTCCAAAAAGACAGTTTTATTAACCACTTCCACCGTAATTTGCTTATCTTTTAGTGTGAGTTCAATGATGGGGATAACAACCTCTTCCAAAGATGCCCCGCCGTGGACTTCAACATTTGCCGCACGACTGCCTTTGAAACGACCATAATCTGCAAGGACAATGTATCCGTTCTCTTCTGCTGCAAAAGGAAGATCATATCCCTCAAAAGTTTTACAACAGCGCCCCGAATGCTTTCCCTGAGTGTCGGTATCATATTTCTCTTCTTTACTCCGTAATACAGCCAGACGGGAAGCACCATGGTCGCTAACAATTAAAAAAGAGTTATACTTCCGAGAATGAAGTGCGGTGGCTGCATTTTCAATAACATCTTTAATAACTTCAAGTTCACCGGCCAAATAAACGGGTAACTCATTATTTAAAAAGCTGTACCCGCCGTGATCGTCATGTTTAATTCTATCTAATTTGTCGTTTTTATCTTTTGACCCTTTCCATTCGTCAAAGAATTGACGATTGAATAGAGTGATGGTTGGTAATTCCGAGCGTGCTACCTGAATATTGTGCGCTTTACCCCATTCTTAGACCACGGATCGCCAAATTTAAGGTGGAAATCTGTGTCTCCTTGTTCTGTGACGTGAGGGCTTGGGCTGCCCTCTCTAGCCATGCCTTCGCGTAGCGTAGCCCGTCCCCGATAGGGGCAGCCCTGAGGGCTGAGGGCGTAGCGGAGCGAAGGCATGGGACGGTTTCAACTTTCTCCTACTTTCCAAACAAT
>JAAYJI010000204.1 GCA_012523015.1 Candidatus Hydrogenedentota bacterium | reverse complement strand
CTTAATTTCATTGATACGCCCGGGCACGTGGACTTTGCTTATGAAGTTTCGCGGTCTTTAGCGGCCTGTGATGGAGCGTTGCTGCTGGTGGATGCAGCGCAGGGCGTTGACACGCAGACGCTGGCAAATGCCTATAAAGCCATAGAAGAAGATCTGGAGATCGTGCCGGTCATCAATAAAGTTGATCTTCCCGCTGCTGATGTAGAAGGAGCGCGCCGCCAAATTGAGGAGGTCATTGGACTTCCTGCCGAAGATGCCCTATTGGTCAGCGCGAAAACAGGGCTAGGCGCACAAGAGACCTTAGAAGCTATTGTTAAGCGGATCCCGTCTCCTTCGGGCCAACAAGATGCACCCTTGCGCGCTTTGGTTTTTGATGCCGTATATAATACCTATCGCGGCGTCGTTGTCTATATACGAGTTGTAGATGGGAGCATTGTGCCGGGACAAAGAATTGTATTTATGTCAACAGGCACTAAATATGAAGTGGATGAAGTGGGCTCGCTGCAGCCGGAAATGACACAGCGTTCAGGACTTTCCGCCGGCGAAGTGGGCTATCTCATCTGCAATATTAAAACGCTGAGTGATACGCCTATCGGCGATACGATCACCACTGTTGAGAAATCCGCTAAGACGGCGCTTCCCGGCTACAAAGAAGTAAAGCCCGTTGTCTTTTCCGGGTTGTATCCGGCAGTTGCCACGGATTATGAAGAATTGCGAGATGCCTTGGATAAACTGCGCTTAAATGATGCGTCTTTCGAATATCACGCTGACAGTTCCGACGCATTAGGTCTGGGCTTTCGCTTGGGCTTCTTGGGGCTGCTTCATATGGAAATTGTGCAGGAGCGCTTAGAACGGGAATTCGGATTGACTCTAGTCACCACGATGCCCAACGTTGCGTATGTAATTCATAAAACCGACGGCAAAGTGATGACCATTGACAAGGCTTCCCAAATGCCGGCTGCGGGGGATATTGAGCTGATCGAGGAACCTTATATCGAAGCGGATATCATGTGCCCCACCCAGTATTTGAGCTATGTTATTGAACTGTGCAAACGCAAACGAGGCACCCATGTGCGTGTGGACTATATTGATGGAAGCCGTTGTATGGCGGTGTATCGGATGCCCCTCGCTGAAATCGTACTCGACTTTTACGATAAATTAAAAAGCGGTACCCGTGGTTATGGTTCCTTGGAATATCGACTGATTGGCAATCAGCCGGGCGATCTCGTGAAGCTGGATATCTTACTTAATAATGATTCTGTAGATGCCCTGTCTACTATTGTGCACAAGGATAATGCGGTGCGGCTCGGCCGCGCTCTTGCCCAAAAGTTGCGCAAACTTATTCCTCGCCAGCAATATGAGGTTGCCATCCAAGCCTCTATTAACAAGAAAATTATTGTCCGTGAAACCATTAAAGCCTTGCGTAAAAACGTGACAGCCAAATGTTATGGCGGCGACATCTCCCGTAAACGCAAACTGCTCGAACGCCAAAAAGAAGGCAAGAAACGGATGAAACAAATTGGTTCTGTTGAGGTGCCTCAAGAGGCATTCATGGCATTATTGCGTGTTAATGAGGAAGACAATGACTGAGCTGTCAGAGGATCAACAGAAACAACATTCTTTGTTGAGACGCTTTTTGGAAGCAATCACAGGCCCGTGGACTTTGCGAAACGGCTTGGGGTGGATCCTCATTATTGGCGCTATTTTTTTTGTTAAAGGCTGCCTGATTGATCAGTACACCATTCCTTCTGGATCCATAGAACCCACACTCAACGGCGATGTAGGCTTCTTTCGCGGTGAGCCAGTACTGGTCAATAAATGGTATTTCGGCCCCCGTATACCTTTCACCACGCACCGCCTATGGCAAGGGGGGGTACCGGAACGCTGAGATATCGTG
>JAAYJI010000203.1 GCA_012523015.1 Candidatus Hydrogenedentota bacterium | reverse complement strand
GGTCAGACCTTCCCGCCATTACACACGTAGACAATTCAGCGCGAATTCAAACCGTAAATCGGGTTGATCATCCCCGTTACTACGATATGATCAACGCCTTTTATAAGAAAACAGGGTGCCCTGTCATCATCAATACTTCTTTCAATGTACGCGGTGAACCCATCGTCTGTACGCCGGAAGAAGCCTATACCTGCTTTATGCGCACACGCATGGATTATTTGTGCCTCGGTTCTTTCTTACTGGACAAAACCGAACAAGAAGCTTGGGATGAAGAAAAAGACTGGCGCGAAGAATTTGAGCTGGACTAATTGAATTGTGAAAGAAATACTATGTTGGATATAGACACTTCTAGCAAGACAGAACAACGTAAGTTCGGCTTTGTCATGGCCGCCGCTTTTGCCATACTGGGTTTGTTGCGAACCGGTATTCGTTATCTTTTACACGGTACCTTCGCGAATCCCCAATGGTTTTTTGTAATTGCGCTGCCCTTTTTACTATTAGCGTTACTATGGCCCAAAGGACTGAAACCCGTCTTCATCGCATGGATGAAGTTCGCCTTAGTCTTGAACTGGATCGTTACCCATGTAATGCTGAGCATTGTATTCTTCCTGATCATCATACCGATGGGGCTTTTCACGCGCCTCTTCGGCAGTGATCCACTCAAGCGCCAATGGCTTCCCGCAACAGAAAGCTATTGGGAAGCACCTGAGGAACAACCGGAAGAATTAGAACGATACCACAATCAATTCTAAGGTAATCCTTATCCCAATTCTACATCGGGAAAATTGTCCATGACCCGCTTGTCACGAACATTTTCCAACAAGCTGAGCGCTTTATCAAGAGGAAGGCATTGCTGTTCTTTGACCGCATGACGCCGCCACGTTACGACGCCTTCTTCCATTTCTTTTTTCCCAAGTATCCACAGATTCGGAATCTTTTGCGTGACCGCATTGCGAATCTTTTTATTGAAACTTTCGGCGCTATAGTCCACTTCCGTGCGGAAAAAGGACGCCCGTAATTTAGATTCAATGCTATGGGCATAATCCATCAGCTCATCGTTCACCGGAATCAAGCGCACCTGCACCGGAGCCATCCACGTGGGGAAGGCGCCGCCGTAGAATTCAATGAGAAATGAAATCATCCGCTCGTGCGTGCTGAGAGGCGCACGATGCAATATATAAGGCCGTTTCTGCTTGCCGTCAGCATCAACATAATTCAGGTCGAAACGTTCGGGCATAACAAAATCGAGCTGACAGGTTGAGACCGTCTCTTCTCGGCCCATCAGATTTTTAACCTGTATGTCCACTTTAGGGCCATAGAAAGCGGCTTCTCCGGCTTCCTCTTCATAGGTAATACCGAGATTGTCGAGAACACGCCGCACAATCGCTTCGCTGCGCTCCCAGTCCTCATAGCGATCCACAAATTTGTCACTGTTTTTATCGTGGAGGCTCAAACGTACCCGGAAATTGCCCATACGCAAATGACCATAATACATTTGGTACATCGAAATGACAGCGTTAAACTCTGACTCCACCTGATCGGGCGTACAATAGATGTGTGCGTCATTCATACACATGGCGCGCACACGCAGGAGCCCGGATAAGGACCCATGTTTTTCATAACGGAAGACATCACCATATTCACAAAGTCTTAGCGGTAATTCCCGATAGCTGCGTAATCTTGAAGCATAGATTTTGTGATGATGCGGGCAGCACATGGGCCGCAAATAGTAATGATCATTTTCGTCCACAGGCATGGCGGGATACATGCTATCTTCGTAATAGGGAACATGACCCGATCGTATGTAAAGTTCTTTGCGCGTGACCGAAGGCGTGGATACACGCTGGTAGCCGGCTAAAAACTCCGTTTCGCGAGCCCATTTTTCCAGTTCGTCACGGATGACGGTTCCTTTGGGCGTCCATAACGGCAAGCCTACGCCTACTTCGCTGTCTTGAATAAAAAGATCCAGCTCTTCGCCAAGTTTTCGGTGATCCCGTTCCATGGCAATTTTACGCATCGCGAGGTAGTCGCTCAATTCTTTGCCGGACTCGAAGGCTAAACCGTAGATGCGTGTCAGCATGGGACGCTTTTCATCACCGCGCCAGTAACTTCCGGAGATACGATCGAGCTTAAAAGATTTTTTGGGCACTTGTCCCGTATGTTCAAGATGCGGTCCTTCGCACATATCAATAAAATCACCGCTCGAATAAAAGGAAATAGCATTCCCTTGCGCTGCGCCGGTTTCGATCAATTCACGGGCATATTCGACTTTATAGACTTCTCCGCTTTCTTCCAAAAAGCGCAACGCATCATCAAAAGATTTTTCGTGACGCTCGAAAGGAATGCGTGCTTTGATGATGGCAGCCATACGCTGCTCTATGTCGTTGAGATCGGCTTCACCTATGGGTTTGTCGCCGAAATCGAAGTCGTAATAAAACCCATTTTCGACGGGCGGGCCAAATGCTAATTTTGCTTCAGGCCGTATTTGACGTACGGCAGCGGCTAAAATATGGGAAAGAGAATGGCGCAAGCGATAGATCTGCGACATCTTAGTGTCCGATAGAACTGCTGCTGATTGACTCATTATAAATAACACTCCTTATTTTTTTGTGGGAATAGTTGTATTGAAAAGGTTGAAGCCAATGACGCGAAATCACCTGCTTGGGTCTACTCGAAAGAGAGGGCAAATCACTTGATTGTAATGGGAATGCGTATGCGTTGCCCATTTCGCAACACTTCAACCTGAAAGTTTTTAACATTTTGAAATTGAGGAATCAAACTGAAAATCTGGGATTCACTTTGGATAGGGATACCGTTCACACTGGAAATAATATCACCTTCCCGAAAGCCATATTCAGATGCGTAAGGGATACTGTCCACATTATTCGCGGTGAGCCCGAGAGGATTTCCGTTGTTATCGTGAGCAATGCGCGGCTGATGCTTCATCATCAAACCACCTAGATCAACATCTTTTAGAGC
>JAAYJI010000202.1 GCA_012523015.1 Candidatus Hydrogenedentota bacterium | reverse complement strand
GTTATACATCCCGCCGCCGTAGGAGGCTGAGTTGTTGGTGAAGGTACAGTTGGTCGCCCTGCCCTTATATATCCCGTCGCCGTTGTCCTCGGCCGAGTTGATGGTGAAGGTACAGTTGATAGCCGTGCCGTTATACATCCCGCCGCCGCGCGTAGCCTTTCCATCTTGCAAGGTGAAGCCGTCTATGAAGCCGGTTCTGTTTGAAGTCACACAGCGGCGTTTTCCTTCACCATCAATGATCGTCTTATTGTCTTCCCAATTACGTTGGTCGCGATTCGATTCCGTACCCTGAAAACCGCCATAGAGAGCAAGCGTCTTTGCCGACATATTCACCACAGAATCGGTCGTGCCGGTACACGTGCCTTTTGCCACCCAGATTTCGTCCTGTGCATGGGCAGCATCTACTGCACTCTGAATGGTTTTGAAGGCAGTTGTCCAAGAAGAACCATCGGGTGTATCGGCAGCGGATGCCCCGTTTACCCGCAATACGGCGGCATGGCCGGGCGCCCCGGTCAGCAACAAAAGCAGGGCAAGAAACGCTGCTGTAAAGACTTGTTTACTCCAATCCGCAACTTGAAATTTACCCATGGTCACAGACCTCCTTCGCGTTTGCTTCGTCCGGGATTCTTTCCCCGGCAGGACGATTCACTTCAGACTTGATTCCAATTTTTGTATAACCGATTAATCCTATGGCAGATGCTTTGCATTAAGCATCCACGACAATAGGCACTATAAAACAGTCGAAAATATAATTACAATATTTTAAAACTTCTCCGCTACAAAGCGACAAGTTTCTTATTTTAAAGAATTATACTTTTAAAGTCCACTTATTTTATCTAAATGTATTTTAATACCTAAAACTGATGAAATACAATAAATAACAAGCGTATATGGAGGTGGTTCTCTCTTATGGATCCGCGGGCTCGATAAATCGCGCCCCTACTGTTGTTGGGTCATCGGGAGAGAATTAAGGTGTTGTGGAAGCCCGTGTGCAGCGCCTTGGATCAATGAGCGCGCCGCCCCCGCCGCCACCCGATTCTTCGCTGCGTTCAGAATGACGTGGGAAAGTGAGGCTAGAAACAGGATTAGAAATCAGCGCGTGGTAGTGGGTAAGAGGGTTGGCGGTTCTGTGCTTTGCGGACGGAGATGTTTTCCTCTAATGGACCGGATGGACATGATGGACGCGAAGGACAGGAGACGCACAAAGCCTTCCGGTGTAGGGGCGCGATTTATCGCGCCCGAGATGTTTGTATCGCTAAGACGCTGCGTTACGCGCGCTGGCTTGAGTACCGGCGCGTTGGACACCAAAGAAACCTTGAGTTTGCAATGAAGTGGTGGCGGAGGGGCTTGGGCGCGATAAATCGCGCCCCTACAATTGTTGGGTCAGCGTGAAAAAAGTAAGGTGTTGCGGAAACGTAGTGCAGCGCCTTGGGTCAATGACCGCGCCGCCTCAGCTGCCACCGGATTCTTCGTGGCGTTCAGAATGAAGTGGGAAAGTGAGGCTAGAAACAGGGTTGGGAACCGGCGCGTGGTGGTAGGGTTTGGGCGCTCCTTTCCTATGTATTCTCTTTGTTCATCCTGTCCATCCTGTTGATCCTGTCCATCCGACCCATAGGGTAGACTCTAGGCCGCGATAAATCGCGCCCCTACACAGGAAAACCTTGTACGTCTCCCGCCCATACTGTCATCCTCTTCAGCCCGTCCATCTTGTAAAAAACAGGACCGCCTCACAATCGAGACGGCCCTTATATTACAGCTTAGATTCTATATCAGCGTGAACGATACGCGAAGATGCCGACGCCCATCAGACTTACGCCAATGAGCAGCCAATCACCAAGACCCTGTGCAGCAATTCAGGTAAGGACAAAATCTTATCATTACTCTTGCAACAACCGCAGCTCTCATCCACCTCTTCGGGCTCACCTTCAGTGGATGCCTCGCCTTCACCTTCTCCTTCGCCTTCTACAGATTCTTCACCCTCAACGGGTTCTCCACCTTCGCCTTCAACAGGAGTCTCGCCTTCGCCTTCGACGGGTTCTTCACCCTCAACGGGTTCTGCACCTTCGCCTTCGCGGGGCTCTTCGCCTTCGCCGGGTTCTTCACCCTCTGCGGGTATCTCACCTTCAACGGGCTCTTCGCCTTCGACAGGTTCTTCACCCTCAACGGGTATCTCCCCTTCAGCGGGCTCTTCGCCTTCGACAGGTTCAGAACCTAAAGATATAATCAGATCAACAGGGCGGCCCCTATAGACCTCAGCGCCCGCCACCGGATCTTGGCTGATAACGCTGTCTGCAGCAACCATGTTGTTGTACTGCAAGACCACCTCGCCGACAACCAATCCGGCACCTAAGATCAGCGCTTCTGCCTCCCCTTGGGGTTTACCCACCACGTCAGGCACAGGTACAGGGATATAATATTCATAGGCACCCATATCGATACCTGCTCCTTGGGGGCGAGGCACTCCATCAATATCCATTGATGGAATATCTGCTCCGGTCCGGCCAGCATCAATGCAGGGCGAATTACTTTGAAGACGCAGATCCGGGAGATCAGCATTTACAAACAGGGGATCCTTCGCAATATTACCCGTTCCGTCATAGGCAGTGCCAAGACAGGAATAGCTCACGCTCGTTCCGGATGCGTCATCGGGAGAATTGCCCCAGAGAATGCAGTTGGTCGCCGTGCCGTCATACATCCCGCCGCCGCGGTAGGCCGTATTGTTGCTGAAGGTACAGTTGGCCGCCGTGCTGTCATACATCCCGCCGCCGAAGCTCTCAGCCCTATTGTCGCTGAAGGTGCAGTTGGTCGCCATGACGAAAGCCATCCCGCCGCCGCCGGAGGCCGTATTGCCGGTGAAAGTACAGTTGGTCGCCGTGCCGTAACACATCCCGCCGCCGTAGTATGTGGCCGAGTTGCCGGTGAAGGTACAGTTGGTCGCCGTGCCGTAATACATCCCACCGCCGTCGTACTCGGCCGAGTTACCGGTGAAGCTGCAGTTGGTCGCCGTGCCCCAATACATCCCGCCGCCGTAGTCAGCTTTTCCATTTTGCACGGTGAAGCCGTCTATGGAGCCGGCGTAGTTTGAAGTCACACAGCGCCGTATTCCTTCACCGTCAATGACCGTCTTATTGTCTTCCCAATTACGTTCGTCGCGATCGGTTTCCGTACCCTCAAAACCGCCATAGAGGACAAGCGTCTTTGCCGACATATCCACCACTGAATCGGTCGTGCCCGTATAGGTGCCTTGTGCCACCCAGATTTCATCCTTTGTATCGGCTGCATCCACGGCGCTCTGAATGGTTTTGAAGGCTTTTGCCCAAGAAGAACCATCGGGCGCGTCGGCAGCGGATGCCCTGTTTACCCGCAATACGGCGGCATGCCGGGCGCCCCGGTCAGCAACAACAGCAGGGCAAGAAACGCAGCTGCAAAAATTTGTTTACTCAAATCCGCAACTAGAAATTTACCCATGACCACAGACCTCCTTTGCGTTTGCTTCGCCCGAGATTCTTTCCGTGAAAGAACAGATTCACTTCAGACTCACTTCCAATTT
>JAAYJI010000201.1 GCA_012523015.1 Candidatus Hydrogenedentota bacterium | reverse complement strand
CGTGTATACAGCGCCGGGGCGTCGTGTACTCCTTATTCCGGATAAAATCATGCCCGATGAATCTGATTCGAACCCCAATCTTCTATTTTTGGAATCTTTTGCATTAAAGAAAAACGATCCGGATCGCTTAGAAGCAGGCCGTCACTTTTTGACTTGGTTGCTTGATGTAGAAACACAGATGACGCTCATTCGTAAAAATGCACAAACGTTACCCTATAAGCATATCCCGGTACTTACGCCCATACTTCAGCATGACCGTTTTCAGGAAATTTTCGGTATGTTGCCGGATATTGCTGACTTGATAAAACTTTTGGAAACCGGCAGCGCGACCGATGCAGACCCTCGAAGCTTCCGGGCGCAACGGGAGGCTATTGCTCAGCGCAGCAAAGACGCACTTAACCTGTGGGGCTTGACCCGATATATCCATCTTATGCAGCCGCTGACTGTTGTGCCGCTCCCCGAGCAGCCCGAGACAACTCTTGAAAGTTCCTTTGATGCGTATTAAGTCCTCATAATTTTAAGCATTCTGAAGCCTATGACATCGTCGTTTAAGGCAGTAGTCGGTAAACACACTATTAGAAAGGCATGAGATTTTATAGCGTTTAAAGAAGGTAACATGAAAACACCGGTTCCATTGCGTGTGCATATCCCCAACATATTATTTGTATTGGGAGTGGTTTTTGCTCACGGCAAAGCTTGGACGGAAGATTCAAGCTTTGATCTGTGGGCAGCCTATACGCAACCGGCGCATGTTGGACGGGTTGTACTGCGTAACCGTGGTAATGACACGCTAAGTTTGGAGAAGGTGTGGCTAACACGTACAGACGGACACGTTCTATCTCCTTTTTGGATGACCGTTGAACCGCGGCGTGTTCCGCCCGGTGCAGCAACATTGATATCTTGGTTTATGGCCGTGGCGCCCGGCGATGCCCTTAATCCTGAGATTCCAACTCCCTTTTCAGATCAGGTGCTGCATATAAACAGACAGGAATTTAGGCTTCGTGACGCGGTTTCATCCATAACAGCGGACTATGCGGTTCGCGACGACGACGGTTCGGTCTATTTATACTTGAAGAGCAGCCATGACGCGTTGCCTGTTATTGTCGGCTGTGATCTTGGCGACACTGCCCTTGAAAGATTAAAATGCGTTGAAGTGCCCCAAGCCCGTACCGTGCTTGTCATTGGGCAAACAGACAATTTCCGAAATACAAAAGAGGAAGTTCCGCTCATCCCGGTGCGCCTTGTCTCAGAGGCAGGCGCAGAGACGCGCCTTTTTGCGCGTTTGTTTCATAGGCGACACACCGCAATACATGCCGGTGTTAGTCTGTTGGGTACGCATCGAATGGTGGGTACTTGTTTAACCCACTGTGAAGATGCATGGGGTCAGGCTGTGGAGAAGACGATTATAAACGCAACAGACCACTGGGGTGAACTGCGTACCATCAAGTTCTGCAATCTGGATCTTGCCGTGGGGGGGCCTTTTTTCTTTGCGCCACTTGCAGAACAAAACCACATTGAACCCCAATTGACTTTTTCCGATGCTTGCCGTGACGGCGACTATATCGGCACATTACTCAACAGTGCCGCACACACAAAAGAATGGAGCGCACCGGGCATCTTCTTTTCATGGATATTTCCTGAGGACATACACTATCCACATCGCCCCGCTTATAGCTTTCCCAAACTGCGCGCCATGATCTATAGTTTATTGGCCGGGGGCAGCCGTGGTCTCGAATTCCAACGCCTTTATCACGATGATCCTGATGGAGACGTTGGCCGCAATTATATACGCCTACAAGAAGAAATAGCGCCCTTAGAGCCTTTACTTGCGATTTCAGAGCCCGTGGATCTGACGGCGGCTGCGCCGTCGCGCATGCATGTGCGCACGCTGCTCTGCGGCGACCGGGGTATCCTCGTCTTTTTATTGAGCCGAAACAGTCAGCCCTCATTGGAAGCAAAAGAAGAAACTGTGACTCTTTACGCGCCGTTTGGGATTGAAGTTTCGGCACAGGCCATTGAAATCGGCGGCGCTCTCAGCCGACAAAAAGTAAGAAGGGACAATAATCTGTTATCATATACTTGTATTACCGATTTGGCAACCGTGCATTTTATTCCGGCAAGTTCGAAAGGGCGCCATGATATCCGTTGATGATATTTCTGTCATAGCCTTGGTGAGTGCGCGTGTGGCGCATCATTATGAGATTATGCCTTTGGGAGTCCATGATGGTTGTTGCAGGATTGCCTCATCCCGCACCGATTTATCGATCTGTGATGATCTCAGCCGTTTGCTTGGGATGCCGGTACGCCTCGAACCTTATACAACGGAAGAAATTACAGCTGCCCAAAAGAAATACTATGGTGTTGGCGCTGATACGATTGAGCAGCTGAGTGCGTCACGCAACGAAGCGCTTCTGATTTCCGAGGAGGCAGCCGAAGACGTCAGTACGACCGCCTTACCACCAACGATCATCAAATTTGTCAACCAGATACTTTTCGAGGCTTATCAAGATCGTGCGACGGATATCCACATTGAACCTTTTGCTAATTTTTGTCGGGTACGCATTCGTGTGGACGGGATACTGTACGAATTGGCGTCGCCCGCGGTGCTGTTTCATTTTCACCGCGAGATCGTTTCGCGTATCAAAATTATGTCCGGTCTCAATATCGCGGAAACGCGGTTACCCCAAGACGGGCGCATTCCGATTCGTATCGGTGATGACGAGGTGGATCTGCGTATCTCCATTGTTCCCATTCAGCATGGAGAAAGTGTAAATATACGTATCCTTCAGGCGCGTCGTGCCCTATTGACCCTTGAAGAACTCGGTTTCACGGCACACGATCGTGATTTGCTTGAAGCGCAAACACGTAAGACCCATGGGATCATTTTGGTGACCGGTCCAACAGGCAGCGGCAAAACTACAACGCTCTATGCCGCCTTAGATCGCATCAATGAGACTGTACGCAAGATTATTACTGTGGAAGATCCGGTTGAATATGAACTTGACGGCATCTGTCAAATGCAGGTTAAACCGCAAATAGGCTTTAGTTTCGCGTCCGGACTGCGTTCTATCCTGCGCCATGATCCCGATGTTATCTTGGTGGGTGAGATACGGGATCTTGAGACCGCAGAATTAGCGATGCGCGCATCATTGACGGGACATCTGGTATTTTCTACGCTTCATACCAATGACGCACCGGGCAGTATCACGCGCTTGCAGGACTTAGGTATCGATTCTTACCTGCTCTGCTCTTCCGTGGAATGCGTCATAGCACAACGTTTAGTGCGGCAAATCTGTCCCGACTGCAAGAAGAGTGCGCCGCCGACGGCTCAAGAACTGATGTTGTTTGAAGGTATGGGCGAGCTGTCCGCTGATCATGTGTTTTATCGCGGCGAAGGGTGCAGACAATGCCGTAATTCCGGTTACCGCGGTCGTATGGCCATATCGGAGGCCTTCGCCCTAGACGAAGATATTCGTCAATTGATTATGGACGGTGCACCTGCCAACCTCCTGCGTAAAGCAGTCACATCAAAAGGAATGATATCACTGCGCAGGGATGGCTTGACTAAAGCCCTGTCCGGATATACCAGTTTGGAGGAAATTGCCCGTGTAACCCAAGAATAAGAGCTCATGTACACCCTCAGGTACGATACGATTGTTCTTATACGCCTGTAAAGGGTGATACATGGTCTATAGCGGATATAAAAACGGAGAATGCGCCGATGAAAGAGTTTGCATACACATGCAGGACCAAGACCGGAGAATCGAAATCCGGGACGCTGTCCGCCGAGTCACAGGATGCGGCTGTGGATGCTCTCTTTGCGCAAGACTGGCACATTCTCGAACTGAAACCCGTTAAGACAACGCCGAGATCAGAGGCTTTTTCTATCTTCCGTAATCGCGTATCTCCCAAGACGCTCATCAATTTTAACCGTCAAGCATCGCGTTTGCTCCATGCAGGTCTCCCGTTGGTTGAAGCATTGAGCGCTATCCGAAACCAGATGCCGGCACTACACGATACGCTTGATGATGTCTTCGATCGTGTGCGCCGCGGAGAAAGCTTATGGTCCGCCTTTGCCGCCCATCCGCGAGTCTTCTCGCCTTTATACGTGAGCGTTGTCCAAGCAGGCGAATCTGCGGGATCGCTGGATAGTGCCTTTGACCGTCTGGCCCATTTAATTGAGGCGGACTATGAAAATCGCACGCAATTGTTTCAATCCTTGATGTATCCTTGTTCCGTAGCCGTGGTGGGTTTGGCGACCGTATTCATTTTTTCGGCTTTTGTGTTGCCCCGGTTCACGGTAGTATTCGAGCAAATGGGCGGTTCCTTGCCCACCGCTACCTTGATCTTGGTATGGATAAGTGATAGTGCACAAAAATGGTGGTGGCTCCTGCTCTTAATCGCCGCTGTTGGCGCCGTATCACTGCGCTCTTTATCAAAACAGGAATCTGTGCGCAGTTTTTTGGATCGACTCATCTTAGCCGTTCCTTTTGTCGCCTCTGTGGTGCGCGACATTGAGACGGCTCAGTTCTCCCGCAGCTTGGGTGCCCAGCTTGAGGCGGGATTGCCGATGATGCCCGCCTTGGAAGTAGCCATAAAGACGATGCAAAATGCCGAATACAAAAGGGTAATGAATGCTTCCATGGAACAAGTACGAGCCGGAAGCGCACTGAGCGAAGAGATGCGAAAATCACAGCTATTTACCGAATCGGTGGTCAGTTTGACGCTCACAGCGGAACGGAGCGGCCGCTTAGACCAAACATTAATGGAGATAGCCGATGATGCCACAGCGGAATGTTCACGTCGTATCAAGGCTGCCCTGACCTTGATGGAACCCTTATTAATTTTAATTGTAGGCTTGTTGGTAGGCAGTGTGGTCATTGCCATGTTGCTGCCCATTTTCAATTTGGAGGAAATGCTGCTATGACCAAAAAGCAATGTAGGCAGGCAGGCTTTACGCTGATTGAACTCATGCTTGTGGTGTTGATTATTGGTGTGTTGGCTGCCATCGCTGTGCCCCGGGTGGCGCGGAATCCGGATCGTGCCCGAACACGAGCAGCCGTGGCGGAAATCGAAAGTGTTACGACCATGCTCGATCACTTCAACATTGATGTTGGCCGATTCCCAACGACGGAAGAAGGACTCGAAGCCTTATATCGTGCGCCCGGCGGTCTCGAAAATCAGGATAGCTGGGATGGCCCTTACACGCGTAGACGTATCATTGATCCTTGGGGAAAGGAGTATATCTATCGATGCCCTCCTGAACGTGGTGTTGACTTTGACCTCATCAGCATGGGTAAAGACGGACTCCTCGGCACGGACGACGACATTGCGAACTATGATTTATGAAGAAAAAAAAGTCACATAAAGGATTTACACTTATTGAGCTGGTGTTGGTGCTTATGCTGCTCGCTATTTTGGCATCCGTGCAATTGCCGCGTATGCACGGGCGTACAAAACGTATGAATATAAAAACCGAAGCTGAATTGTTGTCGCGGCTTGCCGGATTGGCGGCAACCAAAGCACGGCTTGAACGGTGTACAGTACGATTATGTTTTGGTGAAACACCGCAACAGCTGGTTTTCGAAGAGGCGCTGAATACGCCCGAGTCTGCCGCCGCTTTCACTCGGATCACGACGGGACCATTGGGTCGGAATATCGTGCCAACGTCCACCATAGAAACGCTGCCCCTCAGCAATGACGGCGCTATTTGGATCTTTGAACCGGACGGAACGATAGAGGGAAGTGAAATAACATTGAGTCTTGGGGAATATCGTACCGGTATATCCCCGCAACCAACGACCGAGCTGCCATGATGGAGAGCCGCGCCTCAAATCAAAATCCTTTCGCTGCGTCTAAGCGAGGTATGGCTTTGATCGAATTGCTCGTATCCATTGTGATGATTGGTGTCGGTATGACCGCTATTATCCGGGCTTTGGATGGGTGTGTACGCACTTCCGCCGTCAGCCTTGATCGGGATATTGTACGGCCCCTGTTGGAGCAAACACTTCATGAACATACATTTAATTCCGATAAAAATGATTCAGGCCGTTTTGAATCGCCCTTCGAGCGATTTGAATGGCGTGTGGCACGCAAACCCATCGAAGGAACACCTTTGACTGAGATTAAAACAACAATAAGCTGGCGTCATGGACAAAAACGCTATTCTATGGAGGGCTCACGCTTGTGCCTGCCATAAGATCCACAGATCTGCGAAACTACCCTGACAGAGATAGAGCAGGATTTACGCTCATTGAAACGCTCGTGTCATTCAGTATGTTTGGTGTGGTTATGGCATCGTTGTTGACCGGGCTTTGGGTTGCGTCTGAAGCCCATGAACGTATTTATCGCAGCACTTCTTTTGCCGAGGAACACCGGAAAACGGAAAGTCTTTTTGCATCCGATATTGCCGCCGCTTATATCTTAACCGGAAAGACACCTTTTCAAGATCTTCGGGAAGAGGAACTTCTGCTTGATTTTTTTACCCTGTCCGTGGGCAGCCCGGCGCTTATACATGTGCAGTATCTTTTAGATGAGGAAGAAGAGGGCAACGGAAAACTGCTGCGTCGCAGTGCGCCCGTTATCTTAGATGAACCTGTGCCGCCCTATACGGAACAGACACTCTTCTCCGGCGTAGATAAGGCAGAGATTCAATATTTTGATAAGTACACGTGGAAAGCTGATATTCCCGAAGCTATGGTGCCGCAAGCACTCAAATTATGTGTTTGGCGGACAAAACCCGGTCGGGATAACTATTCCGTTTTTGTTGCTGTCCCCAAGATTTACGGAGTCACCCAAAGATGAAGAGGGGCTCCGACAAGAAAGGCTTTATTTTAGTGACTGCAGCACTGGTAATATCGATGTTGGCGGTGTTATGTATGTGTATCGCTCATTGGACACAAATACAGCTGGCTGAGAGCAGCTATAGGCAAATAGAATGCCAAATGGAGCGCTATATAGATAATGCGCTCATCGGGGCTGTCTACTTAATTCAAAGCGGTGGACATCATTCTTATTGCGGCAGCTATAAAACCGTGGATGAGCCCCAATGGTTTGATGAGTCAACATCGGTGACGGTGAAGATGATGATTAATGACTTAGGCGGCAGAATACCCATTAACCACGCCAACCCTCTGATCCTGAAGGAAGTGTTAAAAGAAGTATGGGGGAGCGATGCACATGTGCGCTCCGTCATAGCCGCCATTGAAGATTGGCGCGGTACAGCGCCTAACCCACGATTCAACTTGAGCTATGGCATGCAAGACCCGCCATACAGTGCACGGCATGCCCCCTTAAAACGCATTGAAGAGCTGCTCTATGTGGAGGGGATCTCTGCAGCGCAGTTTTGGGGATCTTTGGCAGTTTCCCGACCCGGTGACGATACGCCATTTTTGACGCAACTGTCTGATACTTCGTCATTTTCAGGGCTTTACGATTATCTTCATGCTCATCCCCGCTTGGGACTCTCCGTAAATGGAGTGCCGCCTCATGTTTGGCGGGTGCTGCTTCGTGCTGCATTGTTCGACCGGCCCGGCGCGGCAGAGCGGATAATCCCCTCTGTTTTGGCGTTACGATTTGGAGCTGATGGGGTGGCGGGAACCAACGATGATCTGGCCATAGAGTCACCACAAGCGCTTTTCACCACCCTTGGCGACGACGGCATGGTTGCCGCACAACGTTTGAACGAGTGGCTCAATTTTGTATTCAGCGCCCAAGCGCTCGAAATACGCATTCATATTTCTTCATCAGATAGTTTTGTTATTAAGGAATCCGTCGCGTTGGTGGTTTCCGATGGCGCAGGTCGATATAGGCCCGAACGATTTGCTTATGTTCGATAAAGAATGAGTGTCTGGAGTTATGTATAAAATCGGTAGTCTATTATGAATGTAAAAGCTTTGTTATTTCATGGAACGCAGTTCTTTGCTTCCGGCCCTTCGCGCCAAGCCGGCGCCCATTATGTATATGACCAAGATTTGCTTTGGCTCACGCCCACGGATAGAAGCGCGGCGGCACGTCTCATAGAATCCGAAGACTTTTCTTCTTTGCGTCGGGACAGCCTTGTGTTATCCATCCCTGCAGCCCTTTGCTTCTCCTATATCTTAGAATTGCCCACCCTTTCTCACGATGAAATCCAACAGATGCTGCCCTTTGAACTGAGCCGACTCTTACCGCTCGATGTGGAATCGGTAACCTTTGATTGGGTATTGCTTAATCAAGATGAATCCAACACACGCCTATGGGTTTTTGCGGTGCCGCAGGGGGCCGTTGCAGACATCCTAGCGAACACGGCACTGCCGGCGCGAAGCATTGCACAAATTGACGTCAGCATTTCTTCACTCTATCAAGCGGCACTGCAAGAACACAGTTCAGAGCTAATGTTATGGCTGGGTCTATTCAACAGTTGTGTAGACATGATTCTTGTACAAGATGGAACTCTTTTAGCACAACGCAGCATTACACGCTTTCATGAGGAGGAAGCTTTTATTCTTGATGAGCTGCAGCGCTTTATGATCCACGCGGAAGAACTGGGACATGACAGGCCGTCCCATATTCACGCCCTTACATTTCATGATATGGATGAAAAGGCAGCGACTGTTATAGCTGCCATAGAGGAATGGGACATTCCGGTATCGGCGCAGTATTTTCCACAGCGGTCCTCTTATCCAAAAGATCTTCGGCATCTTGACCTGCGCCCACGCGCCTACCGCAGGCAAAAAGAGATTCGTGAGCGTATACGCGCCTTCGCCATTCTTGGTGTGTTGACGGCTTGTCTGTTGCTCCTTCTCGTCGGTATAAACGACCTTCTTTTTTCCCGTGAAATAGGCTATGTGGATTTTCTTCATGAAAGCTCTCTGTCTTTAGGACCGCAGACCGATACCCTTGAAGAAATGATGGAACGAATTCTGGAATCACAAAAAGCGGGAAGGGAGAGAAGCCGCTTCTTTGAGATTTTAGATCAGATTACCGCACAAACACCACCGGGTGTATTGATTGATTATTTGTCCTTGAATGCTGCTGCCCATCTGCTGCGCCTTGGGGGACAGGCTGATACCCGAGCAGCTTTGTTCGTTTTTTTGGAAAGGCTCAGCGGCTTATCGGACATCCTTGAACTTCGCCCTTTATCCATGCCTCTTGTTGCCATGGATAATACGGAAGTGGTTGATTATCAAGTGGAATTGGTACTCAAGGCATTGATTTAAGAAAGGAGCGTGCATAAAATGAGAAGCATTTCTCGGCGTGAACGACGTCTAGCGCTCTGGAGCGCTGTCGTTGTATTCGCGGCGATTTTATATTTGTTTATTATCGAGCCGCGTTTTCTTGCATGGCGTGATCTGCTCGCACAACGTAATGACGCCATTAAAAGCTATCAAAAACGGTCGCTCATGGTCGAGAATGAATCCATCATCCGGGATCGTTTTGCCCTGTTAATTCAGTCTGATTCAAAAGAGACCTCCGGCTCGCGCGATGGACTAGATTTTTATGCTCTATTGTCGAAACCTATTTCAGGCGCGGCCTTTGAATTGCGCGATATTCGACCCTTTACACCGCGGCGCACGTCGCCGGGCTCGGGAAAGGTCCATGGCGCTACGCTGCTGGGTGAAGGAAGCATTGAAGGATTAGAAGCCTATCTGCTGCATTTGATACATCTGGAAGAATCTTTGCGTCTGGAAAATATACTCGTGAATATTCCGAGGAAAGACGCGCCCATCCAATTCACCATAACGGTGTCACGCTCCGTGGGAGGATTATCATGACAGTACGGCAAGGCACAAAGTTAATCCTCATCATAAACGTTATGCTGGGAATAGTGCGCTTATTATTTTCTATCGGCCTCATCCCGTGGCGCGATTATTCAGCTCTGCCGGAACCAAGCCAAGAGTGGTGGGAAACCGTATCACGCCTTGAATCTGACACAGGTGAGTCGGTACAGCGCTTATCCAACAAAGGAGTTTTTCAATCGCGCAGAGCCGGTACGCGTATCCTGCAATCAGTAGACAGCTTAGGAGAATATGAACTGAGCGGCGCAAGCAGCAACAAGGTTTATTTCATGAACAAGCGCAATCACGGGCTCATTGTATGCGGCGTGGGAGAAATGATCGAGGGTTATACGGTAAAAGAGATCACTGACCAGTATGTAGAATTGGAGAAAGATGGCAATGCAATACAAATTCTTTTCTAGCACACTATGGATCGCTTGTCTCTTGATCGGCAATGCAATCAGGGCGGATGAATCGCGATTGGTAAACATCAAAAGCCCTGCGCCCATGCCCATGTCTGCTATCGTATCCATGATTTCGGACATGACTGATATGAATATCATGGCAACCGAGCAAGTCGCCAAGGTACTTGTCATCGCGAACGCCCGTAATTTGCCCGCCATGGATGTATTGAATCATATAGCGGCAATTTATGATTTTCGTATTATTAAAGAGGAGGACGGCACCGTGTTGATCGTCACGGCACACGAGTGTCAAACCATGAGAAACTGCGATGAATTGATCCGTGTCTATTCGCCGGTCAATGTGCAGTCTTCCGCGCTTATGGAAATGGTTAAAGATCATTTGAGCGAAACGGGCACAGTGAGCATCAATGAAGCAACCAATCAGGTCATTGTTTCTGATCGTGAGGACATCTTAGATCGATTGGAATATACCATTACGTCCGTGGATCAGATGCTGACAACAGCCGTCTTCGAAACCAATGAGATCACCTCACAAGAGGCAGGGGCGTTATTAAGCTCCATTGTACAGTCACCGGGAAGTATCCAAACCGATACGGCAGGCCGTTTCATTACGGTTACGGATACACCGAAGAACATCGAAAGAGTTCGTAAGGCATTGGATGAATTGGACAAACCCGTGGATTTAGTGACCGAGATTTTTCCCTTACGGCATGCCTCCTGCGATGAAGTAGGGTATACGATACAGGAACTCTTTCGCGATACCGGTATCTCCCGTGATCGTACGCATGGAGGCGCTGCCTTTTCGCCACAACCGACAGGGCAGGGGGAAGCGATCAATGCTCTCACGCCTCCGGGTGTCCGCGACAATATTGCAGCACAGCCCGGTATTGACGGAGGCGGGACGGCGGAGCGTTCAGGAATGCGTGCCTTCGCATTGGGACGGCGCGGTTCAGTGGTAATTGATACACGCAATAACGCAATCATCGTTACTGCTGAAGAGGCTTGGATCGAACGTTTACGGGACATCATCACTGCCATGGATATGGAAAGAGAACCATTCAGCTATACCTTTTCTTTTGCCGAATTGGAGACTTTAGATTTAGAAGAGAAGCTGGCTTTGTTGCTCAACACACGAGGAGAGAGCTACCATATCGACAAAGAAAACAATAAAGTTAGCCTCTTTACCACGCCTCAACGGGCGGCTATCGCTTTAGATCTTTTCCAACAGTGGGATAAGGCTCCCTCACAAATAATTATTGAAGCAAAACTCCTTTCCGTCAGTGATAATACCTTTAAGAATCTTGGGCTGGATTTTAAGGCGCAACACGAAAGAGTACGACCCTATACGCCCTCTGTCATCACTCGGGAAGGAGGGATAAAGCTTGCGCCACCCATAGCGGCAGGATCGCCCATTACCGAACTCAGCATCGGGTCTTTCGCCACATCCGATTATAATCTGCTGATCCGCGCCATAGCGACTGACAGCAAAACCCGTATCATTACGGAACCGCGCATTGCGACTTTGAACCGAAAACAAGCGACTTTCTCGGACGCACGCCAAGAACCCTATACGGTCGTGACCGTGGACGGACAGACCAATACAGTATTGGAAGATGTGCGCTTTCTCGATGTGGGCGTAACGCTGGAGGTACTGCCTGAGGTGAACGACTATGATGATATCAAACTTGATATCATGCTTAAATTAAGTCATTTAGTTGAATTCAGAAACAACTATCCGGTGGTGGACACGACCCTTGCACAGGCAACAAGCCGTACACCCCATGGCCGCCCCGTATTGCTTGGCGGGTTGCAGCTGCGCCGTTCGCTTAAACAACACAGCGGTATTCCGGTCTTAAAAGACATCCCTCTTCTCGGAGGGCTTTTCCGAAACTATGAGGGCGATAAAACAGACCGGCAACTTATTCTTATCGTGACGCCCTATATTGAGGATGATCAACGGCGAGAGGAAGATGCCTTGCTCATGGATATTACGGAGATGGAGGCAAGCATGATGAAAAACTCAATAGAAAGCAACAATAAAAAACTGCCTTTGTAAAGAGTGCTTACAACCACTTGATCTCAAAAGGCTGTGCTCGCCCGATAGGCCTGCGCTCGCTATGATCTCAACCTTGCATCAACTGCTCCAGCGTATTCACAAGCTCTGCAAAGACTTCCATGGCTTGTTCAACTGCTTTAGGCTTGGTCAAATCCACGCCGGCCGTTTTCAGCGTATCCAAAGGATAGCGGGATCCGCCGGCACTAAGAAAATCAAGGTAGCGCTGACATTCTTTTGCGCCGCCCTCCAACACATTGCGTGAAAGGGCAATGGCGGAAGATAATCCGGTAGCATACTTGTAGACGTAAAAAGCACGGTAAAAGTGGGGGATACGCAGACCTTCCAGCTCAAGCTCTGCATCTATATGCATAGCCGATCCGAAATAGTCATCCAGTAATTTGCGGTATTCCTCACGTAACACTGCGAGCGTAAGGGGGTTGCCGGACTCTACAAGTTCGTGGATAATCTTTTCATATTCGGCAAACATGGTTTGCCTGAAAATGGTGCCGCGGATTTCATCGATTTGTTTGTTGATCAGTAAAATGCACATCCCTTTTGAGTCGGCATGATCCAACATATAGCGGCCAAGCAATTGTTCATTAAAGGTGGATGCCACTTCAGCAAGAAGAATGGGGTAGTGGGCATAGTGGTAAGGCTGTGCGCGCATGCTATACCACGAGTGCATGGAATGCCCCGCTTCATGGATGAGTGTGAAGACACTGTCCAATACATTGCTTTTATAATTCATGAGAATATAAGGGGGGCAGCCGTAACAACCATAGGAAAAAGCACCGCTGCTTTTGCCCCGATTTTCATACCGATCAACCCAACGGTCTTTCGTGAGACCAAGGCGCAGAGTCTTCACATATTCCGAGCCCAAAGGAGCAACAGCCTCGCAGCATAAATCTACCGCTTCCTCATAATCGATCGTGCGGGACACATCCTTTACAATAGGCGTGTAGGTGTCATAAAAATGGAGTTGTTTCAGACGCAGCGCCTTCTTGCGCAGCCCCAGATAACGATGGACAACAGGAAGGGCTTCCCGTACTGCTGCAATCAACGCGTCATAGGCCGCCGTCGGCATTTTGTCATCAAAGAGAGCTGCTTCACGGGCTGAAGCATAATTTCTGGCTTGGGCGACATATACATCTTGCAGGACAGAACCGTTGAGTGTGGCAGCCAGCGTATTGCCATGCCCTTCCATAACAGCATAATATTTATGAAATGCTTCTTTACGGACTTTTCTAAGCGGGGAATCAAGAAGAGCTCTGAAGGAACTTTGGGTCACTTCAACACGATTACCCTTTTCATCGACCACTTCGCCGAATTTCATATCTCCATCAGAAAGTTGGTCGAAGACGCGGGAAGGCGTTTCCGCCACTTCTCCTTGCATTGCCAGCAGGCGCTCTTCATTGAGTCCGAGAATATGAGGACGGTATCGCAACAGATTTTCAAGTGAAAAGAGATAGTTTTCAATGAGCGGTGATTTAAGAAATTCCTTCATTTTTGTTTTTGGAATTTCTTGAATTTCCGGGTTGACAAAACTCACCGATTCACTATAGCGTGTTGCCAAATTAGAAAAGCGGGCAGCCATGATCTGATAGTTGGGATTGGTAATGTCCTCGCTATATTTTAGTTGGGCATAGGCACCCAACTTTTCCAGCAGCAGACTAAGTTCATTGACCGTATCGAAACATCCCTTGATTTGGCGCGCGGAACGTTTTAATTTACCACGGAAAAGATCCAATTCGGGCAAGCGCGTTTCTAATTGATTAAATGCCTCTTCCCAAGCCTTATCGGATGAAAATATCTTCTTTAGATCCCATGTATCTGCAGGGGCAACTTTTGCCCGAGGTATCGGCCCATTCATTTTTGTCATTCCATAAAACCTTTATTCTTTTCCGTGATCAATTCCGGTCTTCTGTCTCGTAATAGCTTCTCACTTATTCCGCAAAAAAACGATAGTAGGTGCGCGACTGATACGCCTTGCCCGGGCGCAAAATCGTGCTCGGGAAATCAGGCTGATTGGGCGAATCGGGAAAATGCTGTGTTTCCAAACAGAAGCCGCCGCGATGATTATAGACAGCGCCGTCTTTGCCATGGTTGGTACCATTCAAAAAATTACCACAATAGAATTGAACACCTGGTTCAGAGGTCCACACTTCCAAGGCACGTCCCGTAGACGCTTCTTTTACAAGCGCCGCCCGCCTGAATTCACCCGTTGCATCCGGGTTCAACACAAAGTTATGATCATAGCCCTGACCAAATTGTAATTGTTGGTCTGAATCATTGATTCTGCTTCCAATGAGTGCGGGCACGCGGAAATCAAAGGGGGTATTGTCGACGGCACGGAGCTCTCCGGTAGGGATGAGCCCGCTATTGACAGGGGTAAAGAAGTCGGCGAACAAAGTCATTTCGTGATTCAGTATGGGTCCGCTTCCGTGCCCCCTCAGGTTGAAATAACTGTGGTTGGTCAGGTTGACTGGTGTCGCGGCGTCGGTCTCAACGTCATAATGAATTTCCAGCGTCTTATCTTTGCTGATCCAGTACGTGACCGTGCATTGCAAAGTGCCGGGATAGCCTTCATCACCGGATGGGCT
>JAAYJI010000200.1 GCA_012523015.1 Candidatus Hydrogenedentota bacterium | reverse complement strand
GCTGTGGTGATTTTCGGAAACATTTAGTGACAACGAAAAACAACAACTCAATTTTATGGAATGGACTCGCCGTTCTCTTATGGATCGGCATCTTCTTCGCCGGACTATTTCCGGAACCGATCTTCTTTAAACTGCGCCAGCTGGGCGGCGTAACCATGCATCAGGCCTTTATCAACTCCCACTGGTTCATTACCTTTTCCTGTACCGGATTTCTCGCCTGGTTTGTCACACAACGCAGCCGTGAAGCCGGGGTTGACAGCCATCTCGCCTTGGGCAAAGGCATACAAGTGGCCGTTCTGTCCTTGGTCGCTTTCTTGCCCGTGCCAATCGAAATACTGCCCGGTTACTTTTTCATCTTGGGGCGCTTCTATTATTTCCTGATCATGGCCGTTATTACCGCTAAAATGCTGTGCTGGCTTTATTTGCTGCAAGTGGTGCTCAATTACCATCTCTTTGCCGGCGCCGATGTGTTAAAAGATATGCCCCTCCTCTTTCCCAGTGCGCGCAAACAGGCTTCCGCCGCCCCGCCGGCAATGTCTGAAGACGCCAGCGATACACCGCCCACGCCCGCTAACGACGAAGAAAAGGAATAACACTCCTATAAGGCGGCGCGCTCAACGACCGCCCGTTCGCGAAATCCCACGTGAAGCCACAGGGCAATAATGGCACATAAAATACCGGGGATAAGCCAAAACATACGATAGTCCACCATACCGCTTACCGGATCGGAAAAGAATTGCGCTGTCCACCCTGCAAAAAGAAAACCTGCCAAAGGTCCCGCGCCGGAGATCATGAGCGTCAACAATTGCTGCGCGCCCGCCCTTGTGGCGGACGTACTGTGTTTTTCCACATACAGATAGGCCGTCGTAAAAAAGAAGGCATAGCAAAAACCGTGCAAGGCAATACCTGCCACAATGGCGATATGATTTTCTGTAAATGCGAAGATGAGCATGCGCAGACCTTGCGCGATAACACCCCAAAGCATGATCCGTTTCATAGAGATGCGGCTGAGAAACCAGCCCAAAAAGAGCAAGACCAACACCTCCGACGCCTGTCCGATACTCATGCCCGGCATAATATAGGCCTCGGGAAAACGCAGGTGAACCAGAAAAGGACTCATCCCAAAATAATAGAATTGATGGCAGGCTCCGTTTAAAAAATTGAGCAGGCAGAGGAGCAGCATTTCCGGGCGTAAAAATAAACGAAACACCTCTCCGTATAGGGGTGCTGTCGGTTTGTCGAAAGAGGAGCCTGTCAGGCGCAGCATAAAAAGGGCCAAAGCGACAGACGCAAAGGCAGAAACCAATAAGGCGTGTCCCAGCCGTGTCCCCGACGCGTCGCCTTTCAGCCACCAATAACCAAATACCCACGCGACCGCCACCCAGCCGAGAGTCCCCCACATCCGTATGCCGCCAAAATCTCGGCGCGCATCAGAAGCATGCTGCAAAACGACTGTGTTGGTCAGTCCAAAGGTGGGCGCAAAACACAGCCCATACAAAAAATAAAGGCTGATGAAAAAAGAAAAGGAGTGGACACGATAGAGCCACAGCATGAGCAAGGCAGCCAGACCATGACATAGCATCAACATGCTTCGCGCACCCATCCAACGATCCGCGATGCGCGATGCGATCAAAGGCGCTACACTCGCCGCCGCCGAAGGCATCGCCATAATCATGCCCGCCCGGAAAGGCGCAATCCCCAAATGATCTTTCAAATAGAGGCTGAGAATGGGCACAGTTGCGCCGGGAACGGCATATTGCAAAAACATCATAACCGATAAGCGGCGTTTGAGTGATGGATTCAATGGCAGTGATTCCCTGTCATAAGGCTTGGTGTTTTCCCCTCCATCAGCATAGCATGACTGCCCACACTGTTGCATATTTTAACGTCATAAAACCCCATAAAAAAAGCGCCGGCGACAAATAATGCCGCCGGCGCAAACACAAACAGATAAGAGTTAACGGCGTTTACGTAGGACCGATACGCCCATCACAGCGGAGACCGCGCCAAGCAGTGCCAGGCCGGCAAGACCCGCAATGGGTACACCGGAAATAATGCCCAGCGTGAAGATAGGCGACCATGCCGATTCGTCAAGGACACTATCATTTACTTCACACTGATACTGACCGATATCTTCATAGGAAACGGAAGCAATGCTATAAATGGGATCAACACCGTTCGGAATGGCGTCAAGCGCCTTGTCTTCCGTGTGACGATACCATTGATAGGACAGGCTGCCTTCCGCACCCGCGACAAGAATCTTGAAGGAAGCCGATGAGCCTTCGGGGACATAGATCTCGGTCAAACCGTCTGCGGACACTTGAAGTCCTTCTACAGGTTCACCTTCGGCGGGCTCGCCTTCGGCAGGTTCACCTTCGGCAGGTTCGCCTTCGGCAGGTTCACCTTCTACGGGTTCGCCTTCGGCGGGTTCGCCTTCAACAGGTTCACCTTCTACAGGTTCGCCTTCGGCAGGTTCACCTTCAACAGGTTCACCTTCGGCAGGTTCGCCTTCGGCAGGTTCACCTTCACCTTCGTCCGGTATCGTGATATCGTCGATTACCGTTACAACGGCGATGCACTCATCCGAATTACCGGAAGTGTCTTCTACACGAAGCGTCACATTTTATGCGCCCACATCGCCCACACCGAAGCTAATACTTGAGGAACCGTTAATCAATCTCGCAGCGATTTGATAATTGTCGTAACTGCCATCATCCACGTCGGCAGGCGTGATCTCAGGAGCGCTCAAATAAACGTCAATGTCTTTACAGATCGCAACAGGCGCCGTTTGGTCTTCTACCTTAATGCTTGTACCACATTGCGCGGTATTACCGCTTGTGTCTGTAACCGTAAGGGTGACCGGTGTGGAACCGATGCTCAAGGTCGCTCCGATCGCAGGCGACTGGGTGACCGATACAGTGCCGCAATTATCGGTGGCGGTCACTTCTGAGCGCAGATCGGGAGCGGGCGCCGTGCCGGAGGTGGCGTCGGCGACAACGGTGTAAACCGCATTAGGAAGTGTCGTAATCACAGGATCAATATCATCTATCACTGTGACCGTTGACGTACAACTATCTGTGTTGCCTGCGGCATCTTCCACACTTAGAGTGACTGAATTCGCGCCCAAATCAGCACATGTAAAGGTTAAGCTGCTTTGATTGTTTATAAGACGGCTGGTGATGCCCACATTATCATAACTGCCATCATCTACATTGACCGGCGTGATCTGAGGAGCGCTTAAATAAACGTCAATGTCTTTACAGATCGCGACAGGCGCCGTGTTATCCTGCACCTTCACCGTACGCGTAACGGGAACGGCGTCATTCCCATAATAATCGGTGACCGTATAAATGACGCTATAGCTGCCGGGCACAGACGTATTCACTTGAGAATTTATGACGATCTTATTGCCTATCTGTCCTTCACAATTGTCGAGAGCCGTTGCGCCGCTTTCAACATAGGCAGCTCCCACCGCTACAATCTGAGGATTAGATCCTTTCAGTGTAATCACAGGCGGCACGTCATCTTCTACAGTGAACGCCGCTTGGCAGGTACTGGTATTACCGGAGCCGTCCGTTGCCGTAAAAGTAAATGTCGTGTTTCCAACAGCGAGATTAGCATTTATATTCGGAAATTGCGTAATGATGCAGGAACCGGAGTTGTCGGTGGCGGTCACTTCTGAGCGCAGATCGGGAGCCGAGAACATACAAGCGGCTCCGGCAGACACCGTACGATCCGCCGGACATACGCTGATGACAGGAGGCGTTTGATCTACTACCTTAACGCTTGTACCACATTGCGCGGTATTACCGCCTACGTCTGTAACCGTAAGAGTGACCGGTGTGGAACCGATGCTCAAGGCCGTTCCGATCGTAGGTGACTGGGTGACCGATGCGATGCCGCAATTGTCGGTAGCAACTAATGCTGCGGTTAAATCCGGAGCGGGCGCCGTGCCGGAGGTGGCGTCGGCGACAACGGTGTAAACCGCATCCGGAAGTGTCGTAATCACGGGATCAATATCATCTTCCACTGTGACCGTTGACGTGCAGCTGTCTGTGTTGCCTGCGGCATCTTTCACACTCAAGGTGACTGAATTCGCGCCCAAATGAGCACATGTAAAGGTTAAGCTGCTTTGATTGTTTATAAGACGGCTGGTGATGCCCACATTGTCTGAGCTGCCATTATCAACCTGCGTTGGAGAGAGTGTGGGCGAACTCAATTTCACCGTTGCATTCTTACAACGCGCCGCGGGTTTCGTCGTGTCATTGACGGTAATCGTAAAATCTTTTTCAAAAACGGTAGGATAGACCGTATTTCTTACGCCGACCCGAACCGTATAGGAACTTGCCTGCCCGCGGTCGATGAGCGTTGTGTCGGCAATTAACAGATTCATTGTCAACCCCGTACCACCGGCCAATTTAAAGCGGCCGCCTGCATTATTGGGTAACGTCCACGTGTAGGATCCCACACCATCTTTGTCGACAGCAGTAAAAGTCCCCACCACGGTATTATTCGGATCTGCATCGTTTACCGACAAGGCGGGCGCACTCAAACTCTCCATGCCGTAGTAGCCGGGAACGACCAGCTCCACCATTTCCCAGTCATAACTAAGCGCTCCGGATTTTGGCGTATTCCAGTTCCCTGTTATCGCGCTGCCTGTACCCATGAGCGTACTGCCGCCGTGACGGCTATTCTTAGCGAGGTAAGTCGCTTTCTCATTCCATCGTTGTACGTGACCGGTTCCTGTAACGCTTAGATCACCTGAATTGTAGCCAATACAAGAAACAATCATAGAATTAAGAGGCGCTTCTGTTCCGGTAAAAGAATAGGAAGCGTCCGGGCTGTATCCGCTCTGTAGCCCTGTAACAGCGTTTGATAATCTGCTGAGATTTACATCCTTAAGGCAGAGAACACCCATCCCTTTCCAGCTGTTACTACCATTGAGTTTAGCGTAAACAGTGGTGGCACCCGCCGGCGGGTTCGGCAAATACCAGAGCTCTGCGCGGGCATCACGGTTTCGGGGTGAATTGATCGCTTTCGTAAAGAGCGTACCGCTTGACCCGCCAAGCCGCACTGCATCAACATTCCTTAAAGTACCTGTGGTACCCTTGGCGTTGGACACACCGGCAACAAGCAGGGTTGTTCCGGCAGGAACCGTTACGCTCAGTGACATATTGTCACTATTGCTGTGGTTCTCCAGCGATGCGGCACTGAGAAACTGTACCTGTGCCATGCCGGAAACTGAAATAAGCATACACGCTAACATTAAAACCATCGTTCGTAAATAAAAATACTTCATATCCGCTCTCCTTTTTTTCTCATGTTTTGGGTTGACAGGACTGTCTTAGCGCACCCCTCTTCTTTGTAGATATCACCCTTACTCCATAGAGGGACATCGTCACGTACTCCTTATTTACCCGTGCTACCTTATGAAAACTTTTCCGGCTATCCCGTGGGCGCAATCGACCCTTTTGCTGTACGCGCCACCTGACAGCCATTCAAAATACATGCTCATT
>JAAYJI010000199.1 GCA_012523015.1 Candidatus Hydrogenedentota bacterium | reverse complement strand
GATGGACAGGATGGACGCGATGGACAGGATGGACGCGATGGACAGGAGACGCACAAAACCTTCCGGTGTAGGGGCGCGATTTATCGCGCCCGAGGTGTTTGTATCGCTAAGACGCTGCGTTACTCGCGCTGGCTTGAGTACCGGCGCGTTGGACGCCAAAGAAACCTTGCGTTTGCAATGAAGCGGTGGCGCAGGGTCTTGGGCGCGATAAATCTCGCCCCTACAGGTGTTGCGTCGAAGCGTGCGGGCGGGGTGTTGCGGAAGCCCGGGTGCAGCGCCTTGGATTAATGACTGCGCCGCCTCCGCCGCCACGGGATTCTTCGCTGCCTTCAGAATGGCGTGGGAAAGCGAGGCTAGAAACAGGGTTGAGAACCGGCGCGTGGTAGTTGGGTAGGGCACTGGCGGTCCTGTGCTTTCCTTCTCTGATAACAACTGATAGCGAGCCGATCCGCAGCAGTGGAACACCAGCGACCGCATACACCATTACGGCGCAATTCACGGCCCATACTGCTTTTATGAAACCCGAGTATCTGAGCCATTTGTCGGTTGCTCAATCTTTGGCTTTTAAGTGTTTCTAGTTTTACAGGGTCATCTCGTGTAAATTGGTGGTGGGCAATTACGGACTCTTTCGGTTCTTTCAACAGAACTATTGTACCGAAGATCTCTGTGATGTCCTCTTTTTTTTTGGATCGGTTGCATTTCAACCTTGAACCGCCCTGTATTTTAATAGTAACTGGATTCTTGAACACAAAACAACGTATGCTATTGAAAGGCAAAAGTATCGGCTAAGCCCCTCGTAAGGGGAGCTATTGACTGCCTAATCCCAAAGATTAAAAAAAACGTGGCCGCCCTTTGAAGCGGCATGGGTTATAGAATCGTTTCTACGGTTCAGACAAGGAATTAAGGTGAAATGAATAGAAAACGGCAAGGATTTACGCTCATAGAACTGCTGGTAGTGATTGCGATCATTGGCATTCTCGCGGCCATTTTGTTGCCTGCGCTCGGGCGCGCCCGTGAAGCGGCGCGGCGCAAATCGTGCATGAATAACCTCAAACAACTGGGTACTATATTTGCCCTATACGCCGATGAGTCAAAAGGACTGTATCCCCGTGTGCATGCCGATGAACCTTGGGGCAATGACTTGCCGGCAGGATGTATCGAGCCGGACCCCGAAGCGAACCGTGCCGCCCTCGCCCCCCGAATAACCGGACTTTATCCCGACTACCTGACCGATCTGAACGTGCTCGTATGCCCTTCCGATCCTGACGCCGGAGATGCTGATCCCTTATGGATTGTCGAGGCGGCGCCCGGTGAGTCTTGTTGGTGTGCGGGAATGCCCGCCCGTCCCGACGTCAGCTACGTCTATTACGGCTATGTTTTGGATAAGGCAGAAGACACAGCACCGTCTATTGACGCATCCTTTTTCGGCGCGCCCGCTGCGGCACGGCTGCCTGCGCAGATGGTCTATCTCATGGCCATGATTTCCTTCATGGAAGGCGAGGCCTTTCTTCAGGGACCTTTAGGCGATAAAAATCCCGATAACGATACGATCTTAGACAAAGATTTGCGGGACGAAATGAAACATGATCTCATAGCGATGATGTCGCAACCGCCTCAAGAGTCCATCGGCAATGGTAACGGCAATAGCTTGTTGCGTCTTCGTGATGGGGTGGAACGCTTCCTGATTACCGATGTGAACGCATCCGGAGCCGGCGCCATGGCACAAAGTACCATCCCGGTCATGTGGGATATCGTATCCGCCGCTGTTCATGGCAGTGCCCAATTTAATCACGTGCCGGGAGGAGCCAATGTGCTCTTCATGGATGGGCATGTTTCATGGGTTGTTTATCCGGTTGCCTTCCCCGCTTCCAAGGGATACGCGTTAATGTCCTCCTTTTTTTAACAGCTAGCATTTTTCTCGGCTCTTTTGTACAAAATGAAGCAGGGGGGATGACACGCCTCTGCGCCGGCGCGAATAACAATCCTTCATTGTTTTCGTTCGACACAGGCAAAACTGAAAGGATAAGGAGCAAGTAAAGGTATGACATCGCTAATACCCATTTTTTCTTTTGTCTTTGGGATTGTCGTCGGGGGGATCGGCGCTTGGTTCCTTTCCAAGAACAGTCGTGCATATATACAAATAAATGAGGAGCTTCTTAAAGTACAAGAGCGTTTCAAACATTCCGAGCAGCAGCGCTCAGACCTGCAAATAGCCCTTGAAGGATCACGGCATCTAACAGAAACAATACGAATAGAACTTTCTGAACAAATGAAAAAGTGCGCAGCCGCAGAGACAATCAATGAGCGCATACCGGAATTGGAGAAAAAACTCACAGAACGTGAGTCACAAATGAACGCCTTGTTGGAAGAGCAATCGAAACTAAAATCCCAGCTCGCTGAGCAGCAGGCGCGCCTGGAAGAGGAGCGCAAGGCCTATGAAGAAAAATTGGTCTTCTTGGATCGGGCGCAAGTCAAATTAACCGATGCATTCAGTGCCTTATCGGCGGAAGCGCTTAAAGCCAACAATACGTCCTTTTTGGATTTGGCCCGGGAAAACCTCAAGAAATACCAAGCCGTTGCACAAGGTGATCTTGAGTTGCGCCAAAAATCCATTGATCAGTTGGTCAAACCGCTTCAAGAATCTCTGGAGACTGTCAACAAACGTATCCAAGAGGTTGAAAAAGATCGTACCATTGCTTATACCTCTTTGACGGAACAAGTCAAACATATGGCGCGCACCCAGTCTAGGCTTGAACAAGAAACCTCCAATCTTGTTAAAGCGCTGCGCTCACCGATTACGCGCGGACGGTGGGGTGAGATTCAACTGCAACGGGTTGTTGAAATGGCTGGAATGCTGGAGTATTGCGATTTTTTCCAGCAAGAATCGGTTGACACGGAAGCAGGGCGTTTGCGCCCGGATATGATCATTAAGTTGCCCAGCAACAAAACCATTGTGGTCGATTCCAAAGTTTCACTGGAAGCCTATCTCTCTGCCCTTGAGGCGCCTGATGAGACTGAAAAAACACGTCTCATGAAAGATCACGCACGCCAGATACGGGATCATATTGCGCGCTTATCAGAAAAGAATTACTGGAGTCAGTTTGAGGCGTCACCGGAATTTGTTGTCTTGTTGTTGCCGGGAGAGCCGTTTTTCAGCGCGGCCCTAGAACAAGATCCCGCTCTGATTGAAAAAGGGGTCGAAAAACAGATCATTATTGCCACGCCGACCACGCTCATCGCTTTATTAAAAGCAGTTGCTTACGGTTGGCGTCAAGAGCGTCTGGCGGAAAACGCCCAAAAAATTAGCGATTTAGGTAAAGAGCTCTATCAGCGTATTCAGACCTTGGCGCAGCACTTCCAGTCTTTAGGCAGAAACCTTGAAGGCGCTGTGAGTTCCTACAATAACGTTATCGGCAATTTAGAGTCCCGTGTGCTCGTTTCGTCTCGACGATTTAAAGAGTTGGGTATTGCTCAGGAGAAAGAGATTCCGGAACTATCTCCGGTGACCCAGTCCCTTCGCTCCTTAGATGCACCTGAGCTGAAGGTACAACCGGGACAGGAATTTGAGCAAATTACAGAAAGTGACCTATAATCGCTTGCCGGAGTCTCATACAGTTTTGACAGCATTTGAAAAGAGGCGTACAAAGTTTGATTTTTGTGGTATGAGCTCTTTATTATGATAGATCGTAGTATTTGTTAACAATAAACTTGCAGGATAATGAATCCCATAATGAACGGAAATACCTCTGGAATTCGTGTCTTTTTGAGTAGGCTGAGCGCTTTGTTCACTGGTATTTTTCGAAGTTCCAAATCCGCTGTTGATCTCAGCGGGAAATTGGTCTTGATGGACAGTGACGAATTGTTGCTGGTGTGGGAGCGACGACTGCGCAATATTCGTCTTCAAAAAGAAGAAGAGGCGTGGATTGGCTTTGAAAAGAAATACGGCAGAGGGAACCCCCTTGTTACCGATGCCTTTGTGAAATGGCAAGAAACCTTGTACCGTTATATAGAACGGGAAAAGGATCGGTTTTTGCGCGAACGGCGCGGTTCAAAAAGCGCGCTCTTCAACTTGATTCGAAAAGGGGCAAAGACCATTGTTGTCACCAAAGGCGCTAAGCCCTATACGCAGAAGTGTTTTAATCTTTTAGGGCTGTCGCCTTATGTTTCTCAAATCTACTCTCCGCCTCCCGGTTCCCGTCAAAAACAATTCGTCGATGCTGTCCTTGAAAATGGGATTAATTCCCTACAACGTTGTGTAAAAGATACGATTGTTGTGGGTCATGACTTAGAAAAAGACATGGCATGGGATCTGGTTCCTCCGCAAAATCAAGAAAATGATGGACACGCGCCCGTCTTTTTATTGTTGGACACCATGGTTTTCGGTCAGGACGTCATTGCCCCTTTAGACGCCATGACGGAGATTATCGAATTGTTGAATAAGCGGGGCAAGAATGATTTTTGGCGCGGATTTAATTCTTTCAAAGTTCCGGGCAAAGGGCGCAGCAAAAATTATTCCTTCGGCATAACCTTATATGGCAATCCACAATTTGTGGACAAAGGAAAGATACCTTTAATCTACGATATCCGCCCTCTTTAATTTTGGGTGATGATCGTGCCCGCATAGAAGAGAGGCGCTTTCCCTGTGCAGACAGATCAATTGATGTCGGATATCACGAAACCTTAGCGATAAAAAAGGCGGCCGCCCAGGGTGGGAGCAGCCGCCTGAAATCATCGTTGTTCAGTCTTGGGTCAGCAGATATAGTCGTTCAAAAGATTCTCCAACATTTCTTGACGACCGCTGACGATCTTGGGTTCACCATGTTTGAGCGTGTAGGCTTCCAGTTCTTCGAATCCCACTTTGCCCGCTTCAATGTCTTTGCCAATGCCCGTCTTCCATCCGGCATAGCGTTGATCAATAAATTTCTTGAAGACTTTGTCTTTGTGAAGGTTGGCGGCGATTTTGAGGCCCCGCGCGAAGCAGTCCATAGCGCCTATGTGGGCATGAAAGAGATCCACGGTGTCAATGGATTGTCTGCGGACATGGGCGTCAAAATTGAGTCCGCCCTTGGTGAAGCCGCCCGCCTTGATAATGGAGTACATGGTCAAGGTCGTGTCGTAGAGGTCGGTGGGGAATTGGTCTGTATCCCAGCCCAACATTAAGTCCCCGCGGTTGGCATCGACAGAACCAAAGATTCCGTTTGCCGAGGCATATTCAATTTCGTGCATTAATGTGTGACCTGCCAAGGTCGCATGGTTTGCTTCAAGATTCAGCTTGAAAGTTTTATCCAGATTATAGCGCTGCAAGAAAGCGTAACAACTGGCAGCATCAAAATCATATTGGTGTTTGGTAGGTTCCATGGGTTTGGGTTCAATATAGAACTGTCCGTCGAACTTTATCTTTTTCGCATAGTCCACCGCCATATTCAAAAAGAGACCCAAATGATCTTGTTCTTTGCCCATGTCGGTGTTGAGTAAGGTTTCATAGCCTTCCCGTCCACCCCAAAATACGTAGCCCTGACCGCCGAGATATTTGGTTACTTCAATGGCTTTTTTTACCTTTGCCGCGGCATAGGCGAAAATAGCGGGCGAAGGATTGGTCGAGGCGCCGGACATAAAACGAGGATGCGAAAAGAGATTGCAGGTTCCCCAAATCAGACGGATGCCCGTATCTTTTTGCATCTTCTTCGCGAGCTTAACAATGTGATCAAGATTTTTTTGGGTCGCAGCCAGCGTATCTTCTTCCGGTGCAATATCGCTGTCGTGAAAAGCCCAGAATTTCACACCCAGTTTGGTAAAGAATTCAAAAGCAGCTTCAAGGGTTTGTTCGGCGATCTGTAAGGGATTGTCCCCTTCATTATAGATGCGCTTCATGGTGGGCACGCCAAACATGTCCGAGCCCTCCCCCTTAAGGGTATGCCAATAACTCACGGCGAAACGCAAATGATCGGCCATCGTTTTGCCCATCACTTTTTCGTTTGGATTGTAATGCTTAAACGAAAGAGGATTTTTGGAATCAGGGCCTTCGAATGCAATGGGTTTTGACACTTCAGGAAAATATACAGTCATGACTCACTCCTTAGG
>JAAYJI010000198.1 GCA_012523015.1 Candidatus Hydrogenedentota bacterium | reverse complement strand
GATACAAACACCTCGGGCGCGATAAATCGCGCCCCTACACCGGAAGGCTTTGTTCGTCTTCTGTCCATCGTGTCCATCCCGTCCATCCCGTCCATCGTGTCCATCCTGTCCATCAGAAAGAAACATCTCCGCCCCTATCCCCCGCCCCACGCTGCGTGCTGTTGAGAAATTTGCGTTACCCCTTAAACACAAGATATAATACGCACGTTACACACACTTTCCCCACCCATTAAGCGATGGGGTTGTTTATGCGCCTTCCTCTGGACGGGTAGCTCAGCCGGTAGAGCATCGGACTTTTAATCCGGTGGCCGCGGGTTCGAATCCCGCCCCGTTCACCAGATTTTAACGCCGTAAATCCTTATCTTACAGGTTTTACGGCGTTTCTTTTTTTTATGGGATAGATCGGATGGCCTTAGTGTTACCTGTTAGCGAGAATGGCGTTGTTTTCTTTTTGGCCCCAATTGGGCTATAATCGATTTTCGTGTTACTCGGGTGTGTGAAGGCTCCGGAAGTGTCCTTCGATGTATTAATGCCTGATCATGGGAAAGGAAGTCTATCCAGCTTTTATCTCTGCCCGGGGGATTGAGGTTTCCGGCAGCTTCTGCCGGATGCAGCGAAAGGGGATACTGTGTATGGCTAGGCTTGAAGACATCGTAGGCGGCGCCCGCTGCCGGGCGTGTATGGCCGCCGTTCTTACTCATGATGGTTGACCCCAATTCGAAGATGTGATAATCTAGACCGTGCAGCGCGAATGCAAGGCGTATAAAACAAAGATACGCTATTTCCTTTGGAGGGTTGGGACTGCGCAATCCCGATACGGTGTGTAGTGCAAAGGAGGAAAGCTTTCCATGTTACGATGCAGAAGTTGTAATAATGATTTGGCGCGAGACGCGGAATCTTGTCCACTCTGTGGGCACGTGGTCACGTGGTGTGATATGGGGCACCAATTCGAAACGATTACAAGCCAGGTGAGCGGCAAAGGAAGGATCCATATCGACCCCGGCTATAAAAAGACCGTGAAATGGTTTCTTCTGGCAAACGCTGCCGTCATAGTAACCCTGTTTTTCACGACAGCCGCCACAATCGGAATCCAAGGCGTAATGGTGGTTCCTGTTCTGCTCGTCATGGGCGCTACCGTTCCTTTCGGGACACTGCTCATGTCGAAATGGCTGGTAAAGCGTGCCCATAAAGTAAAGACGATCTCGGCTCATTCGCGGGATGCTGCGGAGATACAACTTTACAATATGGTCGATGGGCTTCGACAGCGTGCGGGGCTTGAGGTTATGCCGGAAGTCGGCATTTATGAATCGGAAGAGATGAACGCCTTCGCAACGGGGGCGACGCGTAAGAGCGCTATGCTCGCGTACAGCACCGCCTTGTTGAGCCGTATGGACGAAGACGAGATCGCCGCTGTGACTGCCCATGAGATTGCCCATATTGCCAATGGGGATATGATCACCCTTTCCCTGATACAAGCCGTTGTGAATGCGGTTGTGCTGTTGTTCTACATCCCCCTTTCGACACTCCGTTTTTTAGCGTTTTTTATCGATGATCTGGATTGGATTATCGTTGCCATTTTAACGGTCATTCGATTTGTGGTCGTGTCCATACTCCTCGTCCTTGGCACGCTCGTCGTCTATGCCTTCTCCCGAAGACGAGAGTTCGAAGCGGATCGTATTGCCGCTGAGCTCTTGGATTCCAATGCAATGATTAAGACGCTGAGACATTTGGGCGAAGAGGTGTCGCTCATCGAATACGATAAGAGCGTCGCACAATATGCCGCCTTAAAAATATCGTCTCCGCTGAGCGCCTTGGGCGATTTGTTTTCTACCCACCCCTCTGTGGACAGACGGATCAACGCTTTAGAACTTAGGCATGCTGCGCTTATGGAAGCCCCGGCAGAGGCCGCTGTGGCTACGGCGCCTGTTGAAGCGCCGGCAGTACCGCCCCTTCCGCAACTTGTCGGAGAGCTTGGGGAACAGGCGCCTGCGCAAGAACAGCCTTTCTCAACAATAGCTGAAATAAGGGTTCAGGAGAGCGTGGAAGGGGAAGTGGAATGGACGCAATTGGAGGACGCCGCGGAAGGTGTCTCTTTGCCCGTTGAAGATGGGGTCGCGCCGCTCCGTGTGGAAGCATACGGCGTGGATACAGCGCCGCCGCCGCCCACTCCCGTACCGGTTGCTCCGATACCGCCGACCGTGCCGCCTGTCGCTGCGGCGCCCCCGTCGCCCACTCCCGCACCGGTTGCTCCGATGCCGCAGCCTGTGCCTGTTGCGGCAAGCCCGGTAAAGGCCGGAGTCGATCCTGCGAAGCCCAAAAAAGGAAAGAAACTAGCGCTCATCGTGTCCCTATCGATTCTGGTGAGTCTTGTTGTTCTCTTTGTTATTGGGTTCTTCGTCTCCGAAGACGGAGCGATAGGGACAGAGACGCCTGTGCAGGTGGTTGAAGAGCGCCCTGCCCATCCCCCCGCGCCCGTGGCGACCCATGCAGCTGCCGCAGCACAGCCGGAGTCTCCAGCTCTTATAGAGGAAGAGCTGCCTGCGCCGCAGACCTCCTCGATTCAACGGGTGCAGGAACAGGAAAGCCCTGCACCGACTGTCTCTTCCGTATTGGATACGAAAGATAATTTTGTTCCTGCCGTGAAGCGTTCTTCCGAGCCGCCTGCGGAGGAAGCGTCAGCGGCGGACTCGGAAAATAAACAGGCTGCAACCGTCGATACCTTCTCGGAGGCATCCGGCGCGTTGTCACAGACGGATAAGGAGGAAAAATACCTTGCCGCGGCACGTGTTCTGAACGTGACCCAACAGAGAGAGGCGTCGCAAGCAAAACGGGATGCAGATCATCGGGCAGCGGTTACGGCTGCGCCTGCGCCTACTCCTCCCCCTGTGCCTGCGCCCTCGCCTGTGTATGCGGACAGGGATCTGTACGGTTTGGGATTGCCGCAACAGCTTCAGCTTGCGGGGGTTATTGACGGTTCCAAAAACATCACTATGGAACTGTATCTTGACAAAAACGTCGTTTATGGCACTTATTATTATGATAAATACCGAACAAACATCGCTGTATTTGGAGATTATGATCTGTCCGGTAATATTGAATTAACCGAACACTACGACGGTGATGAGACCGGTTCATTCAAAGGTTCCTTTTCTTCAGCCACGAAGCTCGGCGGCATTTGGACAAGTGGGGATAGAAAGAAGGCTTATACCTTTTCACTGAATATCACGAGTCGTCAGCAACTGGACAGCTTCGTGGATGAAGAGGAGGATGATTATTGGGCTCCTGCGCCGGTGGTGCTTCAGACCTTGGAGGGCATCGTAACGGGGGATGGTGTGCGTCTCCGGCAGAGTCCGTCGCTGAAAGGGAAAATCATCACCAAACTGTATAAGAATAATCATGTTTTCATAATCTCGCCCTATTCGAAAGGCTTGGAATGGGTCAACGTCAAAACAGCCGACCAAAAAGTCGGCTGGATACATCATGACTATTTATATGTATACAGTTCGAGATGATGAACCCCCCGTCTTGGGGATTGTTTACGGGAGCGTAAGGCCGCTGTCGCCGTAATCCGGCCCGTTCCTGTGCGCGCGCCGAGCTGCTTGGAAAAGGAATCGCTATGAAAGTTTTTCCCGTCATGGTCTGTGCTTTCGTCTTAGCGCCTCTGCTTTTTTGCGGTGCTCCGGCGGCGGCGATAGAGGAAGGCGAAGATCACGCCGTCACGGCAAGCTTGGAAGGGGGGCGATACGTGGAAGACATCGCTTTTGTTGCCCGCTGCGATGGGACAACACAGCGCTATGTGTGTATGTATCCGGGAGCGAATCCCTCCGAAGCGTACGACGGTATTTTGATCGCCTTGCACGGACACGGTTCAGACCGTTGGCAGTTCATCCGCGACGGTCGGGACGAATGCCGCGCTGTGCGCGATGTGGCGGCGAAGCGCCGGCTCCTGTTGGTCTCCCCCGATTATCGCGCCAAAACATCGTGGATGGGCCCTGCGGCGGAAGCGGATCTTGTCCAGATTATCGAAGGGCTGAAGGCAAGCCATGACTTGGAAAAGGTGTATCTCTGCGGCGGGTCCATGGGCGGCACGGCGGTCTTGATCTTTGCAGCCCTTCACCCCGATTTGACGGCAGGGGCAGCGTCCATGAACGGCACGGCAAACCTCGTAGAATATGATCAGTTTCAAGATGCCATTGCCGCATCTTACGGCGGCAGCAAGTGCGAGGTGCCGGAGGAATATAAGAAGCGCAGTCCTGAATTGCATGCGGAACGGGTGACCATGCCTGTGGCGGTGACGGCAGGCGCTTTGGATGAGGTGGTGCCTGCGGCGAGCGTTCTGAGGCTGGCGGCGCATTTGGAGCAGATGGAGCGGGCAGTGCTGCTTGTTTATGATGAAGCGGGCGGTCATCAGACCTGCTATAAGGACGCTGTCCGCAGCTTAACCTTTATCTTGGCGCCGCCGCAGGATTGATGTTTGCAGCGCAAAAGCATAGAATGAGGGGTGATGTCTTTGTATTGCCACTAATCTTCACCTTCGGAGGAGCAGCCGTGTTTAAGCCTATGGGTCTATTGATCGGGATGGTATGTGTTCTCAGCGCCTTTTCCCTTTTTGCGGAAGAGGCGGAACTTTGGGAAAAGGCGTATACGGGCGAAGACGCCTCGGGCGATCATGTCATCGCCTTTTGGAATGGCAGCTGTGAGGGCGACGAGATCGTTGATGTATCGGGCAATGGGCATCACGGCAGATTGGAGGGCGCTGTCTTAGATCGTGACGGGCGTTTCGGCGAAGGCTTCGCTTCTTTTGCGGGGTGGCCCGTTGATGACAGCCGCCACGCCATAGAGGTGAAGCGGTCGGATGCCCTTTCGCCGCGGGGCGCTTTCACCATTGAAATGTGGCTGTGCCCGGATGAGTCGTTTTTGGGCTATGGGGAAAGTTTTCTCATTGACAAGAAATATGTAGCCCACACCGATTATCAATGGATGATCGAGCAGCCCGATGAGGAAGGCAACGCCATTATGCGTGTGAATCTCGGTTTTGGAGAGGATTCAGCCTTATGGCGTTCGCAAGAAGCAGCACAATTTAAGCCCGGCCAGTGGTCTCATGTCGCCTTTTCTTATGACGGAGCGGGACAGGTGCGTTTCTTTCAGAACGGCCGTTGTGTGGGCACTTCCGTTAAATCAGGGCGCGGCGCTGTCTATCCCGGCGACCATCTCTTATCAATCGGCGACCGGCTGGGCAGTTATTATCACGGTTTTCCCGGCCGCTTGGATGAGATCCGTATCAGCGAAGGGGCTTTGGAGTTTTCGCCCGTCCGTGTGACCGCTGCCTACCTAAGGAGTGCCTATGAACGAGGCGAAAGCATTGCGCCTTTAGCCTTCACCATTAAAAATTTGCGCAGTGCAGCGCTCACTGATCTGAACATAAAGGCGCAGATCGCGCAGGCGGGCGGAGCGGTTAGTGAAAAGGTGAGCCTCGCGCCGGGCGAGGAACATAACTTGTCCTATCCTTTAGACAGCTCCCTTCGTCCCGACACGTACACATTGGTTGTGTCTTGTCAGCTTGGCGATGACGATTCTTGGGTGGACAACACGGAATTTCCCGTGACCATTGTGGGCAGAAAAGCGCCCCACCGTATGCCCGTTGTCATGTGGGGTGTTGGCGGCGTCAGCGAGGTTTTGGATAATTTGCAAAGGTTGAAAGAGATCGGATTTACCCATTGTTTGGGGCTGCGCTGTCCTTTCGATACGGTGTGGGAGGCGGAAGCGCCTGTGCGCCTTTATGATGATGAAGAAATGGTGCCTATTGCCGCCATGCTTGATGAAGCCTTGGTGAATGATCTGGGTATTGTGATCAGCGTTGGTGTGGGTCATTGGCTGGAAAATAAAGAGGAACTCTTGCGTATCGACCGCGACGGCAAGGGCTATGATCGGCAGAATATTTGTTGTAATTTTCCGAAACTTGAGCCTTTTGCCAAGAATGTGGGCTTGTCTATCACAGAAAGTTATCACGACTTCCCCGCATTTCAAGGGGCGCTGATTAATACGGAAGTGCGCGACGGTTCTCAGTTGTGTTTTCACGAGCATGACCGCGCCTTGTACCGCGCCGCCGCCGGTGTAGACATTCCCGATGCTGCCGTAAGCAAAAACGGTGTTTCCTATACCAATGTGGAAAATTTTCCCGAAGATCGGGTCGTCGCTGATGATGATGAGCTCCTCCGGTTTTACCGTTGGTTTTGGCGCGATGGTGACGGCTGGAACAAGATTCATTCCGCTGTTCATGGAGGATTAAAAGAGGGAGCCCGTCAAGGGTTCTGGACGTTTTTTGATCCTGCCGTTCGCGTACCGCCTCTATGGGGCAGCGGCGGTACAGTGGATTATTTATCCCATTGGACCTACAGTTATCCCGACCCGATCCGTATTGGACTGTGTGCCGATGAGCTCTTTGCCATGGCGAAGGGCGGCGTGCCGGGACAAGATGTCATGAAGATGACCCAAATTATTTGGTATCGTTCGCAGACGGCGCCCATGGACGACAAGGCAACGGACAGCACGGGTACGGCTGCGTCGCCTTGGGAAGATTATGATCCTGATGCGGCGTACATTACCATTGCGCCGACCCATCTTAAAGAGGCGTTTTGGACAAAGATCAGCAGGCCCGTCAAAGGGATTATGTACCACGGCTGGCAATCCCTCGTGCCTGTGGAAGGGAAATCGGCGTATCGCTTTACCCATCCGGAGACACAGAAAGCGCTCAAAGAATTGGTCGACACCGTCGTAACGCCCTTGGGCCCCACGTTAACGCAGCTGCCCGGTGCGCCGGCTGATGTTGCCTTTTTGGAAAGTTTCAGTTCCACTATCTTTGCAAGTAGAGGGACCTACGGCTGGGGCGGTTCTTGGGCGGGCGATGCCTACCACATCCTGCTCTATGCGGGATTGCAGCCGGAAATTATTTATGAAGAAACGATTCTGCGCGACGGCTTAGACGGATTTAAGGTTTTGGTCTTGGCAGATTGCGATGTGCTGCCCCGCGCGGTGGTGGAGCGTATTCAAGCCTTCCAAGGGGCGGGCGGGCTCATTGTGGGGGATGAGCGCTTATGCCCTGCCCTTCACGCCGATTTGAACTTGACCCTGCGGCCGCGCTCTAAAAAAGCGGATAAGGATAAGGCCGCCTTGTTGCGGCAAGCGAAGACCTTGCAAGAAGCATTGCAAGGCGCGTATGAGCCTTACCTGCGCTCGTCAGAGGCGGAAGTGCTGCCCTATCACCGCCGTTATGGTGACGCAGACTATATCTTTGCCATTAACGATCATCGGGAATTCGGAAGCTACGTGGGCCATCATGGGATGGTCATGGAGAACGGGCTTCCCCTGGACGCGGTCTTTTCCATCGACCGGGGGCCTGCGGCTCAGGTCTATGATTTGGTGGCTCATGAGCCTGTGGCAACAAGCCATGATGGGGAGAGACTGCAGCTGCCGGTGGCGTTGGAACCGGGCGGCGGCGGTATTTGGATGGTTAGTGAAAAAGCGATTGCAGGTATTCATATTGAAGGGGCTGAAGGTGTGAAACGGCTTGAAGAACTGCGGATCACCGTTTCCGTGGTGGACGATAACCATACCGCCCTCGCTGCGATCGTGCCCGTGGAGATTCTCATCAAAGATCCGGACGGGCGGCAGGCTGAATGGAGCGGCTTCTACGGCGCTAAAGAGGAGGGCGTGGAGATCAACTTGGCCCTTGCCCCGAATGATACGCTTGGGCTGTGGACGGTTTATGTGAAAGAGCTTGCGTCGGGGAAAAAGGCACGTCACTATTTTCGGGTCGTGGAATAAAGGCTGGTCTATACATTTTTGTCGGCGGCGGATAGCTCAACGACACGGAATTTGACGATTCCGACTTTGCCGTTACGGCGCGTTTCTAAGACGACTTCGTCGCCTATAAATAGGCCCCAGTTGATGAAATCAATGTCTAGGGGATGTTCGACGCTTTCGCCATTCACGGCTATGACAACATCCCCCACGTCCAAGCCTTGTTGGTAGGCGGGACTCGAGCGCAGGATTTCGGTGACGATGACACCGGATTCTTCGTGGATATCGAGTTTTTCCAACATGCTTTGGTTGAGGCTGCTGAGCGCCTCGCCGCGAAAACCGAACCACGGGTTGCGCCGTCTCCCATAGGCGATGATCTCTTGGGCAACACGGCGGGCGCGATTGATGGGGATGGCAAAGCCTAGGCCTTGGTCGCCCCCGCTTTGCGAAAATAACATGGTGTTGATGCCGATCACTTCACCGGAGGCATTGACGAGCGGACCGCCGCTGTTGCCGGGATTGATGGCGGCATCGGTCTGGATCATGCCTTGGTAGAGTCTTTCGCCGCCGCCTACCTGACGGCTGACACGGCGATGATTGGCGGAAACAACGCCCACGCTGACGCTGGGCTGGGGATCGCTGATCATGGTGCCGAAGGGATTGCCAATGGCGATGACCCATTCGCCGATATATAAGTCGTTGGAATCGCCCATGGGCGCAAAGGATAATTCTTGGTTGCCGATCACTTTTAATACGGCGATATCGGTTCGCTCGTCGGCGCCGACGACATCCACATCCAGGGCGCTGCCGTCAGAGAGGGTCACGGAGACGATACGATCCGCATTTTGTATGACGTGATAGTTGGTGAGGATATGACCTTCCTGATCGATAATGAAGCCGGTGCCCAATCCTTCGACGAGACGACCGCGTACGCGGGGACGGCGAAAGTAAAAGTCAAACATACCCGAAAAGGGATCTTGTTCTCGTTCTGCATGGATTTCCACCACGTTAATGGTGACCACCGACGATTTGACTTGTTCGATGGCGCGCACAATGGCGTTGCGCCGAGAGTTCGTTATTTCCTCCTGGCCTTGGGCGCTATTCAGGGCGGGGATCAGTGCCAAAAGCAGGCTGAGCAGCAAGAAATGCCGGGTCATGATCGGTCTCCTTATGGTCGATTTTGTAAGCGCCTTACAATGCTGTGAGGCAGCTGCCGGGCATGGGCTGCGGAGATGGGCAAGGGGGGATTCAGGAAATGAGGGCGCGGCCGTCCAATGCGCGGATGAGGGTCATATCATCGGCATATTCCAATCCCCCGCCCATGGGCACGCCGTGGGCGATCCGGCTCACTTTAATGTGTAACGCGCCAATACGTTTGGCAAGATAGGCCGCGGTTACCTCGCCTTCCGCAGTGGCGTTTGTTGCGATGATTACTTCTTTGAAGCTGCCCGCTTCGATGCGTTGCAGCAGCTGATCAATATGGAGGTCGTCGGGACCGATCCCTTCTAAAGGGTTCAATACGCCGTGGAGCACGTGATAAAGGCCCCGATACGCTCCGCCCTTCTCAAGCGCCATGGCGCCTACAGGCCGTTCTACGATACACAAGAGACTTTGATCGCGGCGCGGATCGCTGCAAATGGAACAGGGTGTTTCATCGGTTAAATTGCGGCAGGAAGGACACCAGGTAATTGCCGCGCGACCCGTGCCGATAGCATCACAAAAGTCTTCCACCTCGGAAGGAGCCATGGTCAATAGGTGCAGGCAATAGCGTTCTGCTGTTTTGCGGCCTACCCCGGGCAGGCGGCGCAAAGCATTGATCATACGTTGTACAACAGGCGATTCGATAAACATGAACGCACATTCTCCATCATTTAGACAGGTCTGCGAAAGCGGAGGGGTTGCGTTTCATTTCTTCCCACTCCGCATAGAGCGCCTCCCGTGTCATCACATCCAAACGATCGGGGAAGAGCTTGCCTTGCAAATGGTCGTATTCATGTTGAATGATGCGTGCTAAAAAGTCATGGGCCTCAAATTCGACAGGGGCGCCGGTTTCGTCTTGGGCACGGACGCGGATGCGTGTGGCGCGGGGTGCGCTTGCTAAGAGGTTGGGCAGGCTTAGGCAGCCTTCGTTTCCATATTCTTTGCCTTCCATCTCGACGATTTCAGGATTGACAAGGCAGAGCGGATCGCCGTCAGGCTCGCAGAGTACCAAAAGTTGTTTGCTGATACCCACTTGCGGCGCGGCAAGACCTACGCCATCACTGAAAAACATGGTTTCAATCATATCATCCACTAATCGCAGCAGGTTTTTATCGAAACGATCCACAGCACTCGCTTTTTCGCGTAAGGGTGCATCGGGATATTCAGTAATTTTCATGATCGCCATAACAGTCTCCGTTTCTAAGGTCTCATTATAAGGCAGCTCAATGAGTAACAACAAGAAAAGAGGAAGCATTTCCGAAATAGAAGAATATACATCCTATACTATTGTACATCATGAGCCGGCACTTGTCGGTATTTTGTATTTTTGAACCTGCGCCGCCCGTCTGGTTCAGAGGGGGTACCGTTCAGGTCACGGTGTCCCCGTCGCCCCCATCGGTCGGTTCTTGAGAGGGTATTGCGTCCCGCGCGATTGTGTCGAAGGCGGGAGGCTTTTTCCTCAACACGCCAAAACGAAGGATTAAGATGACGGTCATAGCCACATAGAGGATGAATGCGGTCAGATAATCGCGAAGGCTGAAAACGATGCGGCGCACGCCCAAGGCGGCAATGGCCGCCCCCCCACTCTTGGGTTGATCATGGATAATGAGCCAAGAATCAACGCGGGCATGTGAGCCCGGTTCCACACTGAATTCTTGTGCTTCCCGCCTTTTGCCAAAAGAGGCACGGAGGGTATATTGCAGCTTGGGCGCTTCCTCGATGCGATGAAAGAAGAAGCGCGTCGTGCCGAGGGTCGTATTGCTGCCTTGGCGGAGACGAACCGTGCCGGAGGATGTGTTCAGTACGAGCGCCTGCGGACCCTGTGGAGAGGCTTGGAGGGGCAGCGCCGTCAAGAGCATCTGTTCCAACTTTAGGAAGCGTGGCGGGCTATCCCCCGGCGCAAGGGCTATGGTGCCGCCTTCAAATACTTGCGCCTCCCCTAGCTTTTCGCCGTTGACCCAAGTTGCCGCCCATACAGCGCCGTCATGCCAGGCATACAACAATACAAGACTTGTGTCGTTAAAATATTGGAATTCTAGGTCGCCGTCGGGAGAGAAGCTGTTTGCATCCACGACAATAAGATCCCGCCGGTCGCCGCTTCTCTTTTCGATGTGTATGCGCGGCTCCCGTCCTTCCTCTGTATCTTCGGCTGCGAGGAGGGTGTATTCGGTTCCGTTGCCCGTGGTAAGCCCTGTGCCGGGCGTCACCGTGTCAAACCAATGGCTCCGCGTATCTTCGTGAACTGCCCACCGGAAATGAGGAGCGGGCGGCGGCTCTTTCGGAACGGCGGCGCGCGCCTCCGCTTCGTTGGAAACAAGGTATAGACGAAGCAAAAGACCCGGTTCCGGGCGGAGATCCGTTTCAGGGCTGAGGAAAAGGGGAGCGTAAGATGCTGCGTCGCTGTCGTTTAAGGTCAACACGGCCATGGGCGTGCCGTGGGCGGTTTTCACCAGTCCTGACCATGGCTCTATGCCGCCAACAGAGAGCATGCCTTCGGGCGTGTTGAGGGTGTCGCCCGCTTCTACGCGGTAGGTGGAGCGCTCGTTGGACGCCTCTACCGTCAACTCGTTTTTGAAGGAGCCTTCCTCTAAGATGCGGCTCTCTTTTAAAGAGAGAATAAAAGGGAGCTCTGTTGTTTGATAGGCCTTTTGGCGGTCTAAAACCGTGAAGACAGCCTTTGGATTATCGAAATGAAGGAGCTCCGCAGGAAGCGCCTTATTTAAAAAGGCGAAGGAACTGTTTTCGTTTTGAACCGGTTGAACGGCCCGGCGCTCTCCCCTGCCTTTCTCGACAACGATGACACCGTCAAAACTGCGAAGTTGGTACAGTACGAAAGCAAAGACCGCCAAGACAGCTGTCTGGTAGCATAAATACACGACGAGTTTTAAGGGCAACCGTGGCATAGGATACTTTAGAGGGAAAAGCGCGGATGCTAGCCGTTCAGCTCTAACACTTTATCCCGTACGAGCGCCTCAATTTCTTTCATCCGCTTTCTGGTGTCCGCTTCCACGCGCATGACCAGTTTGGGCGCCGTATTGGAGGCGCGCAGCAGACCCCAACCGTCGGGGAATTCAATGCGTGCGCCGTCGATGGTGACCACATCCAGTTTTAAGGTCTTTTTAAAATAGTCCGTCGCTTGCTTGACTACCTTAAACTTTTTGTTGTCGGGGCAATTAAACTCGATTTCAGGCGTGGCAAAACGATTGGGAAAATCAACGAAATGTTCACTCAGCGCCTTATCTTCTTTGGCCAAGAGTTCGAGCAGTCGTGCGCCGCCGTAGATGGCGTCATCGAAACCATACCAACGATGTTTAAAGAAAATGTGGCCGCTCAATTCGCCGGCAAGTTGTGCGTTAAACTTTTTCATGGCCGCTTTGATATGGGAATGGCCGGTACGCCACATAATCGATTTACCGCCCCGTTTCTCCACATCCTCATAGAAGCTGCGGCTGCATTTGACTTCGCCTAAAATGACCGAACCCGGTTTTTGCTGGAGTATATCCCGTGCGAAGAGGGTGAGGAGTCGATCGCCTGCAAGCATCTTGCCCCGTTCGTCGCAGCCGCCGAGACGGTCCACGTCGCCGTCGAAACCGATGCCCACATCAGCCTTATGTTTTTTAACGGCACGGATGAGATGCTGCAGATTTTCTTCTTTCGTCGGGTCAGGATGATGATTCGGGAAATTGCCGTCCACCTCGCAGTATAAGGGGATCACTTCACAGCCCAGCGCCTCATAAAGCGGTACTGCTACCAAGCCGCCCACGCCGTTGCCCGCATCGACGACGACTTTCAGTTTGCGTTGCAGGGATATGCCCCGACGAACGCGCGCAATATATTTGTCGCAAAGATTCATGCGCGTAATGGTCACGCTCTTCTTTTTAGATAGAGGGAAAACACCCTTTTGCGCTATAGCGCCGAGCTTTTGAATCTCTGCGCCGAAAATGGTCCCCTTGCCAACGGCAACCTTCATTCCATTATAGTTTTTGGGATTGTGACTGGCAGTGAGCATGAGGCCGCCGTCCACTTCCAAGGTTTGTAATCCATAATAGAGCACAGGTGTCGGCACCATGCCCAGGTCGATGACGTCGAGACCGCAGGCGGTGAGTCCGTCAATAACGGCATTGGAAAGGCTTTTACCGGAAAGGCGTCCGTCGCGGGCGATGACAACGCGGTTGTATTTTTTCTTGCCGCGCAAGTAAGCGGCAAAAGCCATGCCCAGACGTTCCATCACCTCTTCATTGATATCCGCATCATCACCCACAATACCCCGAATATCATATTCACGAAAAATTTCCGGATTAATCGCTTTCATCTTCATCTCCTTAGATCTTGTGCCTTGATTCGCCTTAAACAATGCCCTATACACAGCATACTATGCATGGTACGCTGACCCGCCATCATAGTATCATGACAACATATATTCTTTCTACCCAATTCCCGGTGCCGCGGTGTTTATGCAATGATATTGCGGCTTTTGCTGGGAAATTCGGGCATGAAGCCGACAAAACCTCCGCGTTGTTAGCGCGGAGGTCTGCGACGTCAGATCGTATTTATAAAAGGAGGATCACGGCCAAAACATGTTGAGCGCAGGTACCACTTCGTCGACCATGAGCTGACCGCCTTCAGGTGTTACAAGATAATTTTCGGCGCTGTAGCCGCCGCCTTTAATTGCTTCTTCCGTGGGCAAATAACCGCTTTGACCATTTGCCAGTTGTACGGTAAGGGTTAAAATGGCTTTTGCCCGCGCCTGAATGCGTAATCCATAGTCAAGATAATACTCGAAGGGAAAAGTCGCCATCGCGATTTCGCCGATGCGCAGCGCGTGAATCTCCGTAGGCTTCACGGAGTCCCCTTTAATAAAGGGCGGCGTGGGCGGATCCTTTTCCGGCAGATCCAAAAGCAAGAGACGATGCTGCATCGGAATCTCAAACTGAATTTCTTCCCGTGCGCCGGGCAAAACCTCGTCAATGGCGTTGGCAACACGAAATGCCACTTCTTCACGGTAAGAAATACCTTTACGTTTCAGCATGGCTTCCTCCGCCGCCTTGCGTATGGTGCGGTGGGGAGAAATATCGCCTGCAGCGGAACATTGCGGTAATATGTAGAGCCCTGAGCCGAGACGCTGTCTCAGATTTCCCCTGATTTCATGCCAAAAATCGGCGGATAATTGCAAGAGCGATTCCGTTTCTTGCGAAGGACACGGCAGATTGACCAAGACGCCGGTTAGTTCTTTTTCCGGTGTCCAGAAGAAGAGGAGCGGTAATCCGGAATCGGCACTGCCTTCAAAGCCCATGAACTCTTCTCGGTTTGTATCGCCGTACATGACCGTTTTACCGTCAAAATACTGTACACGTCGGTTGATCCCGACGACGGCATGACCAAGCGCCCAGCTTACTCCCGCTGCGGAGCGGCTTTCCCAGGCGGCGACAATGGTATCTGCAGCTTTCTCCACAAAAAACGCGCCATATTCCGATGCGGTCATGGCATCGGGCGCGCCTGAAATATCATAGACGCCCTCATAGGTGGCATCATCCAGACCGGGACCGTCATGGGTGTGCGTGGCGCTGACGACCAATTTGTTGGGATCAAAGTCGGGGATTCGGGGCTTAATGGCAGCGCGGATCTTATTAACCGTCGCATTATCGACAAAACATAAGTCACAGGACACCAAAACCGCTTCTTCTTTGGCGCCCTGTTCAAAGCGGGTTTCCAATGCTAAGGCGGTTAAGGTGATCGGATCAATAGCTCCCTCGGAAAGGCGCGTGTTGTATTGACCAATGATCGCCACAGGCTGATCAGGAGTGATATCGGCAGACGCCCAGCCGACAAAGAGCGGATCGGAGCGGGTCATCTCCCCCGCTATTTTCTGCGCTGTCTCGGCAAACCACTTGTGGGAGGCGGCAACCTGAGGCATATTGTTTTGCCAGTCCGCTTCATATTCGATACCGAAGAGGAGCGGTACGGCTCCACATGCTGCCAATTCTTCCAAGACCTTGTCCAATTCTCCGCAGCCTTCGCCCCAGGGCACATCATTGGCGTCACGTTTGGCAGCGTCTAAGTCTTTCATGTGTACGGTCATTAACCGTTTGCCGAGGATGCGTACCATAGCGGTCGGATTCAATCCTGAACGTAACCAGTGCCCTGTATCCGCACAAGCGCCCAGTCTCGGCCCGCGCCCTTCAAGGACTTCCATGATGACATCGGGATGCCAATAGCGGGAGCTGCCTTCGGGGTGGTTGTGCAGGGCAACGTTAATGCCGTAGCTGTCGCAATACCCTTCGATGAGATCCAAGGCTTCCGGTTCCGGTTCGGAGACGATGGCAGACACGCCTAGCTTTTTCGCAAACTCGAATATCTCACGGCACGCCGTGTCATCGTTGGGAATGCGATGGATATAGATGTTGATTAAGTGTACTTTTGCATCGTTGAGTTTGGCGTGAAGGGCGGCAACAGCATCATCAGCGATACCGGGAGCAAGTTTCGTGTCAGCGCCCGGCATCAACAGCTGACCTTCGAAGGCTTCAATGTGCGCCATGCCGAGGGCCGCGGTTTTTTCAACGGCCTCAAAAAAAGTAAAGGATTTGAAAGTCCACGCCGTGGGGCCTACAGTCCAGCCGAAGGGCTGTTGAGCCAAGGCTTGTGGAACAAGCCAAAGGCTCAACACCACAACAAGCATTATTTTTAAGGGAAGGAAAGGTGCATATCTCATATCGACCATCCGTTGTGCATCTCACGATGAAGCATAGCGTTGGCTTCGTCATTGTTCTTAAAGGACTCCGTGGCGGGATCCCACGACAATTTTGTTTCGAGGCGGCCCGCAATATCTGCCAGCATGCCCAAGCAGGATGCCTGATGGGCAGAGTCCACATTGGAAACGGGATCTTTGCGGCTGCGGATGCACTCTAAGAAGTTGCCGCCGTGATTAATGGAATCGGTTAAGAGGTCATCGCTGTCTTTGAATTTGGTGTTTATTAAGGAAGCAGGCTCGGACCAGAGACCGGAGCGGTCTATATAGATCCATCCTTCATCGCTGATAAAACGAGCGCCTGCTTTCATCTGTTCTTTGTCTTTGAAGATCATCTTAAAGTCGTCAGCATAGGTGAATGTGGCGTTCCAACCGTTGGAATTATTGGTAAAGCCTTCATTGCGGAAGGTCTCGTCACATTCCAATTCGAAGGGCGTCGTAGCAATTTGCGGACATCCCCAGTTCGCAATGTCAAGATGATGGACGCCCCAATTCGAAATGAAGCCGGTGCAATAATCGAAAATGAGATACCAATCGGGCCAATCCACACGGCCGGGATTATAAGGTTCGGCAGGAGCGGGACCACGCCACATTTCCCAATCAAAGCCTTCGGGAACGGGCTGCGGATCTAAGGATCCTTTGTATTTGGGGACATAACTGGGGCCGGATGCCGCCACTTCTACGGTGTGTACTTTGCCCAAATAACCGTTGCGTACGAGCGCACAGGCACGTTGAAATCTATCGAGAGAACGCTGCCACGTTCCGGTCTGAAGGACGCGCTCATGCTTGCGGACGGCATCCACAATGGCGCGGGATTGTTCGATTGAGACGCCGAGGGGTTTTTCGCAATAAAGGTCTTTGCCTGCTTTGGCGGCTTCGGTTGCCATGATGGCGTGCCAATGGTCTTGTGCGGCGATCATGACGGCGTCGATATCGGGTCTTGCCAGCACTTCCCGGAAATCAGCATACATGGCGCAGCCTGAATCACCATATTTGGCGTCGACAACTTCTTTGGCTTTCTTTCTGCGGTCTTCATAGGCGTCGCAAACCGCCACGACCCGACAATCGGGCAGCGTAAGGAATTTGCTCATATTGTCCATGCCCATACCGCCGACTCCGATGCAGGCAATGGAAATCAAATTGTTCGGCGAAGTATTACCCTGCTGTCCCCAGACAGACCCGGGAATAATGGTGGGAAGCAAAAACCCCGCTCCTAAGGCAAGGGAACTCCCAACAAACTGGCGACGCGTGATTTCCTTCTTCATACGATTCCTTTCTGTGCGATCAACAATGATCATTAGTTTGCATTAACGCAACACGGATAAAATTCCTTCATATCATCTATAAGAATAACAGAATATCTTTTAAAATGCCCGTTGTCGTTCTCGGTTGCCTGTGGTGATTGTGGAAAGCCGATTGGGATCCCAAATGGTCGCGCCAATATAGCGTTCGGGACCGGTTTGTTCATCGTCAAAATAGTAGATGGTCACCACCTTGCCGTCGGAGCGCTGCACACTGCGCACATAGCCCACATCGCGATCTAATCCGTCATCGCGCAATACGATTTGAGGCCCCCAAGTCTTGCCTTGATCGTCACTTATTCTGGCGCGGATGCTGTAGGGATAGGCACGCAGCCCGTAGGTGAGACACAGACGCCCGTCTTTTAATACAATGAGCATGGGCGGATTGCCTTCGCCTAAGTATTCCACAGGGTCTTTTTCCTGTGACCACGTGAAGCCATTGTCGAGACTGCGCCAGGCGCTGATCCAACGGAACGTGCCTTCGCGCCGGCGCAAGGTAGTGTAGAGTTCCGTATTGGAAAGTCTGACGGTGGAGGGCATGATCGCAAAGCCTTCCGGTTCAGGTCCGATCCATGCGCGCTGTGTCCACGTGATGCCGCCGTCGTCTGTGTGGGCGCAGAGGACTCTGCCCTCTTCCCCATTCTCTTTTCCTACGGTGATAAAGATTAATGCCTCTGCTTTACCGGAAATCAGGTAGTCCGTACGTGCTGCGGTGCCGGGTGTTCCGAAGTCGGGCAAACGATAAGGGCCCTTCCAGCTGTGTCCGCGGTCATAGGAATATTCGAAGCGGGATTCGCCGCCGTCAATATTTTCCATTCTAAAGGTCAATACAAAATCGGGATGGGAAAAATCCATGGGTTCTTTTAAATCGGTGATGGGCGGCAGGGCTTGTCCCGGTGTTTCGGTACCGTGTAAGAATTTGCCGCGGGGAATAAGAAAGCCCTGTGCAGCGGGATGTTCCCAATTCCAATGTTCGCCGCCGTCTAGGCTTCGGGCTAACCAAAACTCTTCCGGTTTCTCGCGATCGATATGATGGCGAGTGGGTCCTAAATCTTTGTAATAGCCTTTGCTATAGCCTACTAAAATTTCATTACCCCAACTCCAGATGCCGTGATTGGCGGGCCATCCTCCAAAACGACCGGGTTCGTAGTATACCTTCACATGATGACAGTCATCGGGCTTGGAGAGTGCTTCTCCGGGTAACTGTGCAAAGATGCTGACCAACACGAGAGAAAAGCTCATACGCAGGGGCTCCGGGTTTAAAGAGGACTTCCTTTACCTAATAAAATACTATTTTGGGACATTTCAGGGATATAATGCAAGCAATCGCCATGATTTTTTCGGTGAAAAGGACTATTCCCCAAGGCTCTGCGAAAATAATGTTTGGGGTATCCCTTCTTTTCGATTAGGAAGCGATAGGGCTGAACAGGTATAATAAAACAATTCATGTTAGTGGACATGATTAATAAAGGTAATTTAGCCCATTCCCGGGTTGTGCGGATCCCGATTTTGAGTGACAATCTCTTTGGGAGGAAATTGTGACGGGTTCCGCTGTGTACAATACTTGATGCTGTTATCCAAAGAAGGTATTTTTATCTTTCAAAATACGTGGTGGTGAATTTGGTAGAGCATTTTCGGCAGCGTGTTAACAGTAAAGTGAAGGTATGGTTTCCAATACTTGGATTGACCTTTTGGGCTGAAGGATTTTGAATCAGTGTATTCTTTGAAGAAAGCCTTTTGTTTTCTTGTCGTTGCGGCGCTGTTCGTTTGCTCGGCTGGATGTTCAGGCATTCACGACGGAGCAGTCAATGTAATGGGCTCAACCTCGATACAACCTTTTGCCGAGGCTTTATCTGAGGTCTATTTGTCGGATAATCCCGAGGACAACGTCGAAGTTCAAGGCGGCGGCTCCACAGCAGGCTTGCAAGCAGTGCGAAACGGCTTGGCCGACATTTGCATGTGTTCGCGCTCACTGAGCGAATCGGAAGCAGAATTCTTCACAAGCCAGGTTATCGCACAAGATGGTTTCGCTATCGTTGTAAATCCCAATAATCCTGTCGAAAATCTCAGTATGAAAGAGTTACAGCTAATTTTCGCCGGCGCTATTGATAACTGGAAGCAAGTAGGCGGTGAGGACTACCCAATTCGCCCCATTACACGGGAAGAAGGTTCGGGCACCCGAGAGAGCTTTGTGCAGCTCGTCATGGGCACTGAAAAGATTTCCCGTAAAGCCTTGACGCAAGAATCCAACGGTGCCGTCCGCGAATTGGTTAAAGGCGATAAAGCCGCTATTGGATATATGTCTTTAAATATGACGGGGCCCGAATTAAAGAAAGTGAAGGTGGATCAGGTGGCTCCTACACCTGAAGCGGTACAGTCAGGTCAGTACCGCCTTGTCCGCCCCTTCTATTTTGTTACTTTAGGCCCGTTGCGCCCTGAAGCGGAACCGTTTTTTGAGTTCGTTCTCTCCGATGAGGGACAGACCATATTGGAATCTGAAGGGCTTGTGCGTAATCCATGAAACAAGACCGATTCATAGCCTTTATTTTGTTTTTACTATCCTTGTCCGCGCTGTCAGGCTTAACGCTGATCACCGTGTTTATTTTTAAAGAAGGGCTGCCGCTCATTTTGAACACGGGTGTACGAGACTTCTTCTTCTCCTCAAACTGGGAACCTACGGAAGGTCAGTTCGGTATTTTATCCATGATCGTAGGTTCATTAGCCGTTACCTTGGGCGCCATGACGATTGGCGCCGTTTTCGGTCTGGGAATGGCAATCGTTTTAACCCAATTCTGTCCGCCGAAACTGGCGGCGGTCATGAAACCGCTCATAGAATTGCTGGCCGGGATCCCCTCTGTCGTCTATGGTTTCATGGGCGTGGTCACCATTGTCCCCATGATACGCACGTTTTTGGGCGGTCCGGGCTTGTCTATGCTGGCAGCTTCGATTGTGCTGGGGATTATGGTCTTGCCTACGGTAACGAGCATCTCCATTGACGCCTTGAAGGCGGTGCCGCGCGCCTATTGGGAGGGTTCACTAGCCTTGGGCGCGACGAAATGGCAAACTACCCATATGTTAATGTTGAAAGCGGCAGGCTCCGGAATTTTGGCTGCGATTATTCTTGGTATGGGCCGCGCTTTGGGCGAGACTATGGCCGTTATCATGGTGGCAGGCAATGCCTTGGAAATGTCCGGCAATCCTTTGGATCCGGTGCGAACGTTGACCAGTAATATCGCGTTGGAAATGGGATATGCCACAGGGCACCATCGTGAAGCCCTCTTTGCCACGGGCGTAACTTTGTTCGTTTTCATCATGATCTTTAATACCATTGCCTTGGTCATATCCCGCCGCAGCGCCGGAAAGAGGGGACGTTCATGAGACGGATTTCCCCCATAGTTATGCAGCGTATCGCTGTTACTTTCTTGTGGTCTCTTACGATGATAACCATCGGTATTTTGCTGTATATCATCTGTTTCATATTGCTGAAGGGGTTGCCCCAATTGTCTTGGGAGTTTCTGAGCCAATCGCCCAAAAGCATGGGACGGGGCGGCGGCATTTTCCCGATGATAGTCGGCACCTTTATGGTGGCAGGCTTGGCTGTGCTCATTGCCGCGCCTTTAGGGGTCGGCACAGCAGTCTTTCTGACAGAATATACACGGGAGAATAAACTCACCTTTATCATTCGATTTGGCGCCGATTGTCTGGCAGGAATCCCGTCCATTATTTACGGCTTATTCGGCTTCGTGTTTTTTGGCATTTATTTGGGCATGGGCCTCAGCGTACTCTCCGGCGCGTTGACCTTGGCGCTCATGGTGCTCCCCACCATTATACGTACGGCGGAAGAAGCCATTCTCTCGGTTCCCTATGCCTACCGTGAGGCAAGCTACGGTTTGGGCAGCACCCGTTGGCAAATGGTTACCCGCGTTGTGCTTCCCTCCGCTTTGCCGGGTATTGGTACCGGAATTGTATTGTCTTTGGGGCGCAGTATTAGTGAAACAGCTGCCGTCATGTTGACTGCAGGTTCTGCGCTGCGTTTGCCCCGGTCTATATTCGATTCATCCCGCACCCTTGCGCTTCACTTTTATATTTTAGTCAGGGAAGGCCTGTCTGTAGATAAAGCCTATGCCACAGCCGCTGTGTTGATTATCATTATCTTAATTTTAAACGGCTTGGCGTACTGGTTGATGAAACGTTTTGTAGGAAGAGGCGGTTCATGACGAGCAAGCATCCCGATACAATTATAGAGGTCAAAAACCTTTCGGTATATCTTGGTGACAAGTGCATGTTAAATGACATTACGCTGGATATACGCAGGAATGAGCGGTTGGCGATCATCGGTCCCGCGAATAGTGGGAAGACGACTTTTCTGCGCTGTCTAAACAGGCTGAACGATTTAAGAGATGATTTCAAGCGCACCGGACAAATCCTTCTTGAAGGGAAAGATATTTATGGGCCCGGAGTGGATGTGGCACGGTTGCGCAGGAGAGTGGGCATGGTCTATGCCGTACCGGGCCCCCTGCCTTGGTCGATTTATGAGAATATTGTTTACGGTCCAAAACTCGCAGGAGTGCGGTCGCGGGATCGATTGAATGAGTTGGTAGAAACTTCTTTGAAAGCTGTGGCGCTGTGGGAAGAAGTCAAAGACCGGCTCGGCCTGCCGGCATACAATCTGTCCGGTGGTCAACAACAACGACTGTGTATCGCACGGGTTCTTGCCTTGGAACCGGATGTGTTGGTGCTCGATGAGCCATGCTCAGCCTTGGATCCCATTTCTACGGCCAAAATCGAAGATGCGCTTTTGGAACTCAAATCGAGTCATGCTATTGTTTTAGTTACGAATAATACCCGTCAAGCGGCACGGGCCTCCGATAAAACCGCCTTCTTTTTAATGGGGAACCTTATCGAAGTGCATAATACAGGGCGGTTGTTTACAAACCCTGCCGATCAACGTACCAATGATTATCTTGTCGGTCAATATGGATAAAGACGGTGAATAGCAAAATAAATACACGTGGTTTAAATCTGTATTACGGCGACTTTCACGCGCTCAAAGATATTACTTTCCAAATTAAAGCGCAAACGATTACCGCCATTATAGGACCCTCCGGCTGTGGGAAATCAACGCTGCTGCGCTGTTTCAACCGCATGAATGAGTTGGATCGCGAAGTGCGCATAGAAGGCGGTATATTTCTCGATGGAGAGGATATTTACAGCCAGGGAATCGATCTTATACGCTTGCGGCAGCGGGTGGGTATGGTCTTTCAACGACCGAACCCCTTTCCCCTGTCCGTACACGAAAACGTATCGTATGGACTGCGTGTGCATCAGACTAAAAAACGCAAAGAAATGGATGAGGTGGTAGAGCATAGTTTGCGCGCTACCTTCTTGTGGGACGAAGTCAAAGACAATTTGAATGGACCTGCCCTCGCTTTATCTCCCGAACAACAACAACGACTCTGTATTTCTCGGCTCATCGCTATTGAACCGGAAGTCTTGCTTATGGATGAACCCTGTTCTGCCTTGGATCCCATCGCAACCGGCCACATTGAAGATCTCATGCGTGATTTGGCGGAACGGTACACCATCGTAATCGTAACGCATAATATGCAACAGGCTTCCCGAGTCTCAAAATATTCAGCCTTTATGTTATTGGGCGAATTAATCGAATTCGCCACGACAGCACATATTTTTGAAAATCCGACAGATAAACGAACAGAAAACTATGTATCTGGTCATTATGGATAAGCGCGACCCATTGCCCGATAGGAGCTCATACAATGTCTAGGCATCTTCTTGCAGAAATTGAAAGACTCAAAACAAGAATACTCGAATTGAGTGATATGGTAGAACAATCCGTTCATCAAGCGGTAAAATCGCTTCAAGACGGAGATAAAGATACAGCCCAAGCAGTGATTGACAACGATAGTGCAATCGATTTGGCGGAAGTAGACATTGAAGAAGAGTGTCAAAAGATACTGGCATTGCATCAACCTGTGGCGCATGACCTGCGCTTTATCATTGCCGTTCTAAAGATCAATACAGAGTTGGAACGTATAGGCGATGCGGCCGTCAGTAT
>JAAYJI010000197.1 GCA_012523015.1 Candidatus Hydrogenedentota bacterium | reverse complement strand
TCTCAATACCTGGGTTTACATCTCGAACCAGCATTTCATAATACTCTGTTTTTCCGGTTGTATTAATATTTGCGCAAAAATGTTTAAAGTAGGCGGTAAATATGCGGGGATCATGGAGATCAAAATCAGGCAAGTGAATCAGTGTTCGGGTCGTGTCTTCCCCTTTTCTTAATAAGCCTGGGGGAGATTGCTTTGGAGGCGCAAAAACATAGACCTGTCCCAATTCACCTTTTGCGTTGAGCATTCCTTCACGATTGCAGCGGCCGGCTGCTTGGGCGATGGAGTCAAGCCCTGCAAAAGCGCGATAAACAACAGGAAAATCAATATCAACACCCGCTTCCACCAATTGTGTGCTAATGACCCGCAAGGGCTGTCCTTCTTTTAGTTGTTCTTTAATTGTTTCAATCACCTTTGTGCGATGTTCTCCACACATTAAGGCGGAAAGGTGAATGGTCCCTTCGGGCATGAGTTTGAAAAGATCATAACAATCCCTCCGTGTATTAACGACACAGAGCACTTGGGGATGCTTTTTCAATTTAGAGGCCAATTCCTCCCATTGGACAGCTTTGTATTCTGTCGGTATATGGAAACAAGTTCTTTGTAAACGTTTGTATAAAGCAGGAGGGTCTGGAACAATTTCTCGGGGTGTTTCCATCGCGACTGTGGTAATTGATTTGTCAGAAAGGAAGGGTTGTGTCGCTGTAGAAAAAAGCAAGGTTACCCCATAATTTTTGGTAAGTTCTGCCATTACGTCAACACAGGGCGAAAGAAGTTTGGGCGGTAATAATTGCGCCTCATCCAAAATAACAACGCTATTTGCAATACGATGTAATTTGCGGCAACGACCCGGTTTTGCGGCATACAACGACTCAAAGAATTGTACATTGGTCGTGATAACAAGGGGAGCATCCCAGTTTTCCGTTGCGAGCCGTGCGCGCTGTGTTTCTTTTTTCGGATCCAGATTACTATGATGTTCGATAACATTAGAGGCGCCAAAGATTTCCGCCAAAGTTTTGGCAGTCTGTTCGATAATGCTCGTATAAGGGATGACATAGATAATGCGGTCTTTATGGTGTTTGATGGCATGTTCTAAGGCGAAGGCAGTGGCGGATAAGGTTTTACCGCCGCCTGTAGGCACAGTAAGGGAAAACAAACCTGGAGCCCATTCACCTGCTTTGACGCAAGCATCGAATACTTCACGACGAATCGTGTTCACCTCTGAAGGCGCTGCATCTTTCATTTTTTTGTTCATGTAGAGGTTGAAAGCACTTTTCAAGGTAGTCAATGGGGCAAATTTTGCTCTGCTTTCCCCTTTCTTTCCATCCATATAAGCTTCCGTATCCAGATAGTCCGCGTCGACGAGTGCAGAAAAAAGCATACGAATCCATAAGTGAATATTTTCAGGCTTGACGAAAGACGGCAGTGTGAGTTCTCGTATCAATCGATCTTCTATCCACGCAAGTTGTGAACGGATGTCATCAAGATTTTTTTTGCCCTCCTTTAGCCGTTCTGTGAGGGCGGCTCTGCCAGTATTACAAGAATGATAATCGGCCAGTCCCGCATGATGACCGGCGACCATATAGCTGAAGATGCGTCCCATAGTCTTAAAACTTTCCTCAGCGTAGGCGGCACCGGCACTGGAATGGTTGACGCGTCCTTTAGGCGCCGTACCATATTCAGAGTCATCCAGACTATTGGCATTAAGCAGGTAACGCTGGAAAGAGTCATCGATCTTCCCAAGATCATGGAGCAATCCCGCGTTATACGCCCAGTCTCCGGATTGAAAAGGTGCGGCAAATTCTTTTGCTCTTTCCGCCACGTTTTGGAGATGATCGAATAACAACTGCCATTCCTCTATATCTCTCTCGGGATGTGAATGTCCATAAAGTGGTTTCTGCACCATTGTTTTTCTCCCATTTAAATTTTAATCCTTAAAAAGCAAGGCTTTGAAGAAGGCGGCCGCAGACCTTTATTGCTGAACCCTGCTGCACCGTCTTTCCTTAACCTTCAACAATATACTAAGTGACAATCTCATCGAATTTACGTTTATTATACGCTATATCTTTTCCAAAATCAGGAATCCTAGATTTTATTTTTTTATTTTTTTTATAGGGTTTTGTGGTTGCGGAGAGCGAATAATTGAGGGATCGACGTCGCGACAGGGGGGTATGTT
>JAAYJI010000196.1 GCA_012523015.1 Candidatus Hydrogenedentota bacterium | reverse complement strand
TCCCTGTCAATCAACCCTTTTTTGTTGCCACTGCGCTTCAATTTCGCATACAGATGTTCGCAGTGACCAGTGACTCCCTCATCATCGATTTTGTTCAGCCACGTGCTTCTTGACTCCTTGGATAACTCCTCCAAACTCGAAATGCCGAATCTCGTCAAGATGTACTGGTTCAATATGAGCTTCTGGTCAAACTTCATCTCCGGCTGCGCTTTCTTGCTCTTTCTCGTTCTTTTTGCCATGGAGCCCTCTATTCCGTCTCTTCGAACATTCGTTTTTTCATCTCCACGTCGATCAGGTCAACCCGCCAGCTCTCACCCTCCTCTCGCAAATTCAAAAGGTTGTTATCGCAATTAACATAAATTTGCTCGAAGCTGCGGCCATTCGAAAGCGAAAGGAAATAGGCGTCGAGAACGGCGTTATCATTTTTTATGTCGTCGCTCATTTCGCGCCAGACCACCAGCGCTTCTTCTCCATTGGGCAGCGTCCCCTCAATCGCCTTAAACTTATAGGTATTGCCAGCCTTGAGCCGAGCGGAAACGGCACCATACTCTCCCGTGATAAAATCGGCATCAAACGAAACGAGCGCATGGCTCTTCCTCACCCGAAGCCCAATCAGATAGTTGAAGGTTTCCACAAGATCAATGGAGCGCTTCTGGCTTTCCAGATTTCGCGCTATGCTCATCTCGTAGCTGAACGGCTTATCCAGCTTCTCAATATTCAGCAGGCAGGCGCTCTCTCCGGATTCGGTCTCCAGCATGTAGGAGAGCAAATACTCTTCCTGAATGCCTAAAGGCAGTCTGGAATCCCTCTGCCTAAACTCAATATTGTTCAGCGCATCTTCGTAAGATTCCAGCCGCAAATATTTGAAACAATGAGAAATACCGGTATCGCGACTAACCGGCTTACCCTCTTTCCACTCTTCAGAGTAGACCACCTTGGCAATGCGCGGCTTGAGAACCGTATCAAAGTGATCTCCCATTTCAACGAGGATAGACTTGTGACGATAATTCGTTGCTCTAATTAAATTCAAAACTGCATGGCCATTGGTTCCAGAGCCAGCAAAGAAGTCTATAAACGTCACACTCTCTTGTGCAAAGGAAAGTAAATGCTGATACATCGAAACGGGATGGCTATATGGAAACTCAGATCCCAAGAGATCGAGATAATCTTTCCCACTTTTCGCGTCACAATAAACCGAAGTTATTTGTTTCAGCGCATCTTCTCTTAAATAGGCCTTTTTCTGAGGTTGTGTTGTTTCGTCATTACCAAAAACAATCATCTTATCCTTAATGAGATCGGCTAGCGTATCTGGTGTTCTCGACCATCCATTCGGTGGAACCGGACAGTTTTTCCCGGTTACAGGATGCTTTAACGGAATATGATATTTCGGATCGGTACGCCTCTCTGGTGCACCCATCGCCACTAAACGATAGATGTTTCCATCATCGTCTATGTGTTTGTAGGTTTTTTCTCCTCCACTAAAGTTTTCTTGCTTTTTCAACCATTCTCGGTATTCCTGCCGTACACTCTCATTTATAACTCCATATTTTTTTATGAGCGATTTTACATTCTCCTGCATTTCCACTATAGACTCACTTCGTCCTAATATTGATCTGTCATATTTGCTTCGCCATATTATGTATTCATGCTGTGTCGCTATTCCTTTTCGGCCTAACATCGGATTCATTTTATCCCAAATAATTGTTCCTGATGTATTTAGGCTATGATTATTAAAAAGAAGACTTAAGCGTTCATATTCATTTTCGTCAATGTGACAAATAAATTCCCCTTTATCATCCAGCAAGGAAGATGCAAAGGCTATTCGATCATTCATCATTGATAGCCAAGATGAGTGCTCATAGGCGTTTTTATAAAGGAAACCACTTGTTTTAGTATTATATGGTGGATCAATATGCACACACCTGACCTGTTCTCGATATCTTTTCTGCAGCAGATTCAACGCCTGAAAGTTTTCGGAGTGAATGAGGAGGCCTTCGCATTGTTCATCGAAATGATTAAGGGAGCCGATCAGCCGCTCCTTGAATTCGGTACTGAAGAATTGGGTATCCAACACGAGATGGGGATTTTGCTTTAGGAATTCCTTCGTGAGCGGCTCGGAGTAGCCCAGCGTGCCACTACTGACAAGGTCTCCGTGCTCCCCTTTGATTTCGTCAATGGC
>JAAYJI010000195.1 GCA_012523015.1 Candidatus Hydrogenedentota bacterium | reverse complement strand
CCTGCGATGAAGAGGAACGACAGCGCTATGGTTACAAAATGGTCACCGCTTATGAATTCCCCGAAGTAGGCGGTAAGTCCGACCGAAAAGATGCGGAGGTATATGCTAAGGCTCAACGGTTAATCCGATTAAACTACAGTGACGCCACGACCCTCTATCGGATCAATATGGGCTGGGCGAATCAACAATCCCCTGCAGCGCCGGGATTCCTATTGAACCTGGAACGGGGCTATTGGGCAAGTAATCCCAAGGATACAGACGACCCCAATGATAAGGCTGCCGGTTCTCAAAAGCGGGTCGTACCTTATGTGACCGATACGAAAAACGCACTCATCATGGCTTTTGATACCTTATCCGACCCCGTAGCCATGGCGAGCCTCCAATCTGCCTTCAAAGAAGCCATTCAAAAGCATTTCCAAATTGAACCCAGAGAACTCTCTTGCGAAGCGATGCCCTCTTTGAACAACCGCAAAGAAATTTTGTTTTATGAAGCCTCTGAAGGCGGCGCCGGCATATTGCGGCAGCTGGTCGAAGATCCCAAAGTCATTCCCCTGCTAGCGCGCTGCGCCCTCGAGATCTGCCATTTCGATCCCGATACCCTGGAAGATCAGGGAGCAGATACCTGCGGTAAAGCCTGTTACAATTGCCTCTTGGACTATGCCAACCAATCTGACCATCAACTGTTGGACCGCTTCCGCATTCGCGATTTTTTGAAAGAACTGATGGCGGCGGAATGCAAGCCGGCCGGCGGCAGGGGCTCCCGTGAGGAACGCATGATCGCATTGCGCAAACGCTGCGACAGCGAATTAGAAAAAAAATGGTTGGATCAAATAGACCAATTCATGCTCCGGCCTCCCGGTGCCGCCCAACATCTTATCGAATCCTGTTCCACCCTCCCCGATTTCTTCTATCATGAGTATAATGCCGCCATCTACATTGACGGACCGATACACGACAGGCCCGAGGAGATACGCAAAGATGACGAGATCACCAACCGCCTGATAGCGGCCGGCTATATCGTTGTTCGGTTCCAGCACAAAGAAGACTGGCCGGAAATTTTCCAACGCCATCCTGATATCTTCGGAGAACTTCAAGTATGAACACAGCCGCTTTATCAAAACCAGGTACCCTCGTACGCGCACGGGGACGCGAGTGGGTCGTACTCCCCGAATCCACGGACAAGCTGCTTATGGTTCGCCCCTTGGGTGGACTCGACCAAGAGATCGTCGGCATCTTGCCGAAGATTGAAAGCGTTGAATCTGCAGCCTTTTCCCTGCCAACGCGCAATGACCTGGGTGATTTCAGTTCGGGACGCCTCCTGCGCGATGCGGCACGGCTCTCCACACGGGCGGCAGCAGGACCCTTCCGAAGTTTCGCAAGGATTGCCGTAAATCCGCACCCCTATCAATTGGTGCCCCTTATGATGGCCTTAAAACTGGATCCCGTGCGAATGCTCATTGCCGACGACGTCGGTATCGGCAAGACCATTGAGGCGGCGCTCGTAGCCCGTGAACTTATCGACCGCGGCGAAATCAGCCGCCTCGCCGTACTCTGCCCGCCCCATTTAGCGGAACAGTGGCAAAAAGAGTTGTCTGAAAAGTTTCATATTGACGCCGAACTTGTGCTCAGCAGCACCATTCAACGGCTCGAACGAAATCTGCCCGTTGGCGTGTCCGTCTTCGACCGTCACCCCTTTCTCATCGTATCCATCGATTTCATTAAATCGGACCGACGGGCGGACGACTTCGTATTGAAATGCCCCGAACTTGTTATCGTAGATGAAGCTCACGGCTGCACCGTCACCGGCGGTGCGCGACGGGGCAGACAGCAACGCTATAATCTCCTTAAAAAAATCGCCAAGAAGCCTGACCAACATCTGCTCCTCGTCACGGCAACGCCCCACAGCGGCAACGAACAAGCCTTTCGATCCTTGCTCGGATTGCTGGACGATACCTTCATCGATTTGCCAAGCGACCTGGAAAGTAAAGAACGCGAAGGAATCCGGCGCAAGCTTGCCCGCCATCTCGTACAACGGCGCCGTGCCGATATCACCCAATATTTGGACACAAACACCCCCTTCCCCAAACGCTTAGACAAGGAAGTGACCTACGCCTTCAATCCGGAATACCGTGTCCTCTTCGATGATATGGTCAACTTCGCCTGTGAACTTATCAACGATACAGAGGGCAGTGACCGCCGCCGCCGCGTGCGCTATTGGTCGGCTCTCGCCCTCCTGCGCTGCGTATCCTCCAGTCCCGCCGCTGCAGTCGCAACACTAAAGGCGCGTACAGAACTGGATAACCACTCCGACGACGAACTGGATGAGGTGGGCTCTAAAAGCGTGCTCGACCAAGATGACGTCGATGAAGTAACTGTCGTAGACCTGAGTCCCGGCGCTGACTCCGAAGAAGCAGCAGAACATACGCGCCGCAAACTCCTTGCCTTTGCCCGGCGTGCGGAAGCCTTTTTCGGAGCTTCCGATAGCAAACTGCAAACAGCCGTGGTGCAAATTAAATCACTGATTAAGGAAGGCTTCCAACCCATTGTGTTTTGCCGATTTATCGACACCGCCGAGTATGTCGCCAAAGAACTGCGCAGCGCCTTGCCCGACACCATCGAGGTCGAATGCATCACCGGTCAACTGCCCCCGACGGAACGGGAAAATCGTATTGAAACGCTGGTCAAAAAGGGTGGGGATTATGTCTTGGTATGCACCAATTGTTTGTCGGAAGGCATCAATCTCCAGGAAGGCTTCAATGCCGTCTTCCACTATGACATCTGTTGGAATCCCACCCTGCATGAACAGCGCGAAGGGCGTGTCGATCGATTCGGACAACGGGAACCCGTGGTGCGCGTCGCTACCTATTACGGCGCTGACAACCCCATTGACGGCGTGATCCTGAAAGTACTGCTCCGCAAACACAAAAGTATCAAGAGCGACCTCGGCGTAACCGTCGCCGTCCCTGATTCCGGTGATCAAATTACGCGCACCCTCATCGAAGGCGCCCTCTTCCGCATAAAAACAGGAGGCGTCCAAGACCAGATGGAATTCACTTTCGACGAGACCGTAAACAAAGCCGTTAAGACCATGGAAACAAAGTGGGAAAACGCACGGGAAAAAGAACGTGCCATTCGCTCACGCTTTGCCCAAAACCCCCTCGACGAAGATACCGTCGCAAAGGAACTTAAAAGTGTTCAGGAAGCCATTGGCAGCAACGACGATGTGGAGCGTTTCTTCTGCACCCTCCTCCCCGCTGCAAAAGTGGCGGTTAAAGAAGACAACAAGGCGGTAACGGTCACGATCAACGAAGAAACGCCCCGTTCCCTGCGCCAAGCCATGGGCAGTGAACAATCCTTCAAAGGACGCTTTCATCTGCCTCTCCAAAAAGGAGAACGCTACCTCGGCCGTACCGCTCCCATCGTGGAAGGCTTAGCAAGCTGGGCACTGGATCAGGCACTCGACTCGGACGCCCGGGATACCCGTGCCGTCGCCGCCCGCTGCGGGGTGATCCGAACGGCTGCCGTAAAGCAGCGAACCACCTTGCTTTTGGCACGCTTTCGCTATCATCTTCAATTCTCGAGAAAGCAGGAGAAGACGCTTTTATGTGAGGAAATTCTGCCCCTCGCCTGTACCGGCTCCCCGAATGAGGATCTTCAATGGCTTGACGTGGAAGAAAGCGAGGCATTGCTGACCGCCAGCCCCGATGATGGTCTCATCCGGACTGCCATAGACCAGCAGCTGGATTGGCTCCTGCCCGCCCTTCCCCGCTTCCAAGAGGCATTGATTGCCATAGCCGAAGGGCGCGCCGAAAAACAGCTGGAAGCCCACGAGCGTGTTCGCAGCGCTTCAAAGATGACGGGCGCCATTCACATTAAACCTGTACTCCCCGTGGACATTCTCGGGGCCTATGTACTGTTATCGAGGCTTTGAACATCATGACACGACGTACCCAAGAATTCGAGACCATCCATTCCGAAGGCGGACTTTTACCCCCCGATCTGCTCCGGAAAATTATTGGTACCAACGAAAAACTGCCCGGCAAGGAGCCCCGCGATTACCACATCCCCCAAGGGAACAGGCTCAACGAAAGCATTACCCACTCTTGGAATAGACTCCGCAGCCACTGGACCGAATTCCGCGAAGCTGCAAAAGATCTTAACGAAGGAGAAGCCGCTACGGGACTGACCAACGACAAATGGAATATCCCGCTCCTCCGGGAACTGGGCTTTGGGATACTGCCCACCGTTCCCGGCCCCGAAATCGACGGGCGCAGCTATGCCATCAACCGCTTCTATGGCGCAACGCCCATTCACCTTGTAGGCTGCGGTGTCAATCTTGACCGACGCAGCGCAGGCGTGCGGGGCGCTGCCGCCGTCAATCCCCACGGACTGGTACAGGAATTCCTCAACCGCAGTGAAGGCCATCTGTGGGCGATCCTGTCCAATGGATTCCGGTTTCGGATCTTACGAGATAACCAAGCCCTATCCCGTCAATCCTACCTCGAATTCGATCTCTATTCTATGTTTTCCGGAGAAGTCTACTCTGACTTCGTATTGTTTTGGCTCCTTGCCCATGCTACGCGATTCAGTCCCCGTGAAGAAGGGAACACTGCAAGCACTTTTTTAGAAGACTGGACTGCAATCGCTGCGGAAGAGGGGACCCGAGCACTGGAGTCGCTGCGCGGCGGTGTCGAAAAAGCCCTTCAAACACTGGGCCAAGGTCTTGTCGGCCATCGCCGTAACAGCGCCTTAAGAGATGCGCTGCGCAGTGAAGCGCTCTCCCTCAAAACCTTGCACGAGCAGCTCCTGCGCATCGTCTACCGCATGATCTTTTTGTTTGTGGCAGAAGACCGTAGCCTCGACGGCGTCTCTCTCCTGCATCCCCCCGATGATTCCGAAGAGGGCAGAGAAAAGCGCGCACGCTATGCCGCCCACTACAGCATGGCACGGCTCCGCCACTTGGCGGGGCAGATCAACGGAAGCCGTCACGGCGACCTCTGGCAGCAATTCAATCTTGTGGTAGGCGCCTTGTCCGGCAATGAGGCCTTTGCCCATGCCCGGGAAGAACTCGCCCTGCCCGCTCTCGGCAGTGATCTCTGGTCTCCAAAAAGCACCGACCGGCTCAACGCAGCCTCCTTGACCGGAGGCGCCGGTGTGGAGCTGGCGAACGTGGACTTCCTCGACACGATCCGCCATTTAGCCTTCACCCATCAAAACAAGAACTTACAGCCCGTGGATTACAAAAACCTCGGCTCCGAAGAATTCGGCGGCGTCTATGAGAGTTTCCTGTCCCTCACCCCCCAAATCAGCGGGGACAACAAACTATTTAGCTTTAAAGAATTTGCAGGCAATGAACGCAAGACCTCCGGCTCCTACTACACCCCAAGCAGCCTCGTACAAGCGCTCCTGGACTCTGCCCTTGATCCCGTCGTGGAAGAGACCCTCAAAAAGAAGAAGGGAAAAGACGCGGAAAAGGCGCTCCTTGCCCTCAAGGTCTGCGACCCCTCCTGCGGCTCCGGCCATTTCCTTGTCGGCGCAGCCCACCGCCTCGCACGCCATTTGGCCCGTGTCCGCGCCCACGGCGCCGGAGAAAGCGAGCCTTCCCCCGCCATCTATCAACACGCCCTGCGCGATGTCATCACCCACTGCCTCTACGGCGTTGATATCAACCCCATGGCCGTCGAACTCTGTAAAGTTACTCTCTGGCTCGAAGCACTCGAACCCGGAAAGCCCCTCTCTTTCTTAGACCATCACATTCAATGGGGCAACAGCCTGTTCGGAACGACCCCTGCCCTCCTTGCTCAAGGCATCCCGGACGAGGCCTTCACCGCCATTGAAGGGGACGACAAAATCTATTGTCAGAAGTATAAGAAACAAAACAAGGATGAACGTGAAACGGGACAGATGTATCTGGAACAAGCAATGCCCTGGGAACGCTTGGGAAATCTTGCCACAGCCCTATACGACATGGACACCATTCGGGATGATACCCTTGAAGGCGTTCAACAAAAAGAAGCACGATATGCCGAGCTCGTTGGATCCGACAGCTATCGCTCAGCACGACTCCTTGCTGATGCGTGGTGCGCCGCCTTTGTCTGGAAAAAAGAGAAAGACGAAGCACTTCCCTTCCCCATTACACAGGATATCCTACGGCGAATTGAAGGCAATCCCCATTGGACTCCGAAATGGATGGAAAGAGAGATCCAGGACTTGGCAGAATACTACCAATTCTTCCACTGGCACCTTGCTTTTCCCACTGTTTTTCAACCCCTGCCCCAAAGCGAAGTTGCCCGCCATGACAAGGGAGCGCAGAAAGACGACCCCCAAGGATGGACAGGCGGCTTTGACGTCGTCCTCGGCAATCCACCGTGGGAACGGGTGAAGATTCAAGAAAAAGAGTGGTTTGCAGAACGAAAACCGGAAATTGCAAGTGCTGCCAATGCTGCCGCACGAAAAGCCATGATAAAAAAGCTCAAAACCGAGCAACCCCAACTCTATCAAGACTTTAAAAAAGATCTGCGCAAAGCGGAAGGAGAAAGCCATTTTTTGCGCAACAGCGGACGCTATCCCCTATGCGGACGAGGCGATATTAATCTTTACCCTATCTTTGCAGAAGCAAACCGCAGTTTGCTCCAGCCCCAAGGCAGCGTGGGCTGTATCTTGCCCACAGGCATTTCGACCGACGCCACCACACAAATCTTTTTCCAAGAACTAATAGAAAGCAGATCCCTCATTAGTCTCTTTGATTTTGAAAATCGTATGAATATCTTTCCCGGGGTACACCGCAGTATGAAGTTCTGCCTCTTTACGGTAGGCTCACCATCCACCCAGCGCTTAACCCAAGAAATAGAATTCACCTTTTTTGCCCACACGACAGAGGATCTGCGCGATCCCGAGCGGCGTTTCACCTTGTCACCGGAAGAAATCACCTTGCTCAATCCCAACACGCGAACCTGTCCCACCTTCCGAACCCGCGCCGACGCCGAACTCAACAAAGCCATCTATAGACGTATTCCTATACTCATCCGAGAAAAACAAGACAATAAACCGGAAACGAACCTTTGGGGTATTAAATTTGGAACAATGTTCCATATGGCGAACGACTCAGGACTTTTCCACACCCGTGACCAGTTAGAGGAGCAGGGGGGACACCTGAAAGGAAACATATTTTCTACGCCCGCCAAAAATTATTTGCCCCTCTATGAGGCGAAACTCCTGCATCACTATGACCACAGATTCGCGTCTTATAAAGACGATAGCGGTCAGGGCAAGAAAACCGAGACTTACAATATCACTGAGGCGGAAAAAGATGATCCCCACGCCGTCATTCTTCCACGGTACTGGCTTGCAGAGGAACATATTACAGCAAAACTACGCCGTAAGGTAGATGTTGGCAATACACGCGCTGAAAACGCGGGAAAAGAGCTATTTGATACCACATTGCGTAGTACCGCAATACGGGATTCGTTGAACTCTCATGATGCCAATTCAATAATACAAGCTGAGCAACAAGAGAAGCTTGACTTAACGAAGGAATGGATGCTTGGTTTACGTCGGATAACTCACGCCACGAACCAGCGGACGGTAATAGCCTCGCTTCTTCCCGCTGTTGGGTTTGGAGACTCAGGCATAGTTGTTTCCATGCGTTGGCTTCCGTCTGTCCAATGGTCAAAGAAAACAATCTTACCTGATGAAATTCCCTCTCAAGAAGCGGCTGCTGCCTTGCTGATGGGCGCAATTCTTAACAGTGTAGTCTTAGATTTTTGCGTTCGAAATGCAGTGGGTAGTACGCAATTAAGCCATTTTTATATCAAGCAATTCCCCATCCTATCCCCTACCGACTTTCTAACTGATGTTTTCACCGGGACTTCTGCCGCTGCCTTTATTATCCCGCGGGCGCTCGAATTGAGCTACACGGCATGGGATATGAAAGGGCTTGCCCATGATTGCGGTTACTTTGGACCGCCCTTCCGATGGGAGGAAGAGCGCCGCTTTCTGATCCGCTGCGAGCTGGACGCCTTGTTT
>JAAYJI010000194.1 GCA_012523015.1 Candidatus Hydrogenedentota bacterium | reverse complement strand
GTCCTTGCTTGACTTGTCTGAGCCTGCCATGCGCCGTATTCGCGGCAATGAAATCAGCATGATTTTTCAGGAGCCTATGACCTCGCTCAACCCCGTGTTCCGTGTTGGCACGCAGATTGTGGATGTACTCCGTCTGCATCGGGGGTTGTCGGGAAGCGCGGCGCACGATGCAGCTGTCGACATGTTGGATCGTGTGGGTATCGCAGCGGCACCACAGCGGATGCAGGAATATCCACATCAGATGTCGGGCGGTATGCTGCAGCGCATTATGATTGCCATGGCGCTGGCGTGTACGCCGAAGCTATTGATTGCTGATGAACCGACCACGGCTTTAGATGTAACGATTCAGGCGCAGATCTTGGAGTTGTTGCGCTCTTTGCGCCGCGACTCGCAGTTGACCACCTTGCTGATCACCCATGATCTTGCAGTGGTGGCGGAAACGGCCGATGAAGTAGCGGTCATGTATGCCGGTAAAATTGTGGAGACCGCTCCTGTTCGCGCGTTGTTTAAGAAACCTTATCATCCCTATACGCGCGGTCTTTTCGCGTCCTTGCCCGCGTCGAACCGCGACCAAAAACGGCTGGCTGTGATTGAAGGCGTTGTCCCGCCCATTACAGATTTCCCGCAAGGATGCCGTTTTCATCCCCGCTGTCCCTATGTGATGCCGGTGTGTAAAGTACAGGAACCTGCCCTTGTATGCGGTGAGGCTTCCCATCCGACGGCATGTTGGTTGTATCAAAAGCCGGACAGTGCTAAGGAGGAAGATGCTCAATGACCGCGGCTTTGCTTGAAGTAAAGGGCTTGATCAAGCGCTTCCCCGTGAAGGCGGGCGTATTCTCGCGTACCGTGGGCGCGGTACATGCTGTCGAGGATATCAGCTTTTCTATAAACCGTGGGAAAACCTTGAGTTTGGTAGGGGAAAGCGGCAGCGGCAAAACAACGGCGGGGCGCTGTCTCTTGCGATTGATTGAGCCTGACGCGGGATCAATCCGTTTCGATGGTGTTGATGTGGTCGCCGCCGATAAAAAACAATTGCGCACTTTGCGGCGCCGCATGCAAATGGTGTTTCAAGATCCCTTCGCATCGCTCAATCCGCGTATGACGGTGCAATCTATGCTGTCTGAAGTTTTGACCTTTCATCGTATCACCACAAGACGCGGCACGGCTGCCCGTGTCATGGAGCTGCTGGAACAAGTCGGCTTGCCCCGCGCCGCTGCGGATCGGTACCCCCATGAATTCAGCGGCGGACAGCGTCAGCGTATTGGCATCGCCCGCGCTCTTGCAGTTGAGCCGCAGTTCATTGTTGCCGATGAACCGGTTTCGGCACTAGACGTTTCTATACAAGCGCAGATATTGAATCTGCTTCAAGATTTGCAAGAAGAGCTGGGTCTGACCTTTTTGTTCATTGGCCATAATTTAGATGTGGTCCGCCATATCTCTGACACCGTCGCTGTCATGTATCTGGGGCATATTGTGGAGATGGCGCCGGTTCATGAACTTTTCAGTGCGCCCCTGCATCCTTACACGGAAACGCTGCTTGCCGCTGTGCCTCGTACTGATCCGGAGCAAGGGGGAAGCCGGGAAATTGTCGCGGGCGATCCGCCCAGCCCCATCCATCCGCCCTCAGGATGTCCTTTTCATCCCCGCTGTCCCATTGCCATACCTTCCTGTGCGCAACAGCGCCAACAGTTGGTTGAAGTCGCTCCGGGGCATCAGGTCGCCTGTTCTGTTCGTGCGCCGCTGCCGGACAACGGCCTTCAATCGCAGTAGCCGGCTGAGACGGGACGCAACAGGCAGCGATTCGTTTGCACCCTTTTGTTGGTATTAAGGTGTGGTGCCTTGGAATCGCTGGCGGTTTACCTCATACAGCAAGATTGCCGCCGCTGCCGCCACGTTGATGGAGTCTAAGGAAGAATATTGTGGTATCGATACGGTGCTGTCGCATTGTGCTATGAGTTCGGGCGGTAAGCCGGCCCCTTCGTTGCCCAGTAAAATCGCGACAGGCTGCGTCAAATCACAATCACGCAACAAAGGTTCATCGCGCGGTGTCGCCGCAACACATCGGATGCCCTGCGCTTTTAAATCATCCAGTAGCGCAACAGTCTTATCGGCGGCTGCAATGGAGACACGGTTCAGCGCGCCTGCGGAGGCACGAACCACATGATTGTTTATCGGCGCACGATGTTCACCGCAGGCGATCACCGCGTCAGCCGCGAAGGCGGCAGCGGAACGGAGGATGGCTCCAAAATTATGGGGATCACGCAAATTATTCACCAACAGATATAAAGGGCGTTCTGACGGTGTTGCGAAGAGCTCCGATAGATCGGCGTAGGGGAAGGGACCCATACGCATCAGATAGCCTTGGTGGTCTGGGGCGCCGCTTAAAGTGCGGATACGCTCTGAGTTCACTTGGTAAACGGTGGCTCCCAGCTTGACACCCTGTTCCGCCGCCTCATTCTGTATGGTGTCCGGCAGATCATAATCCAGATAGAGTTCTCGCACAGGCCAACGCTGCGCCGCGAGAATTTCTCGGACACTGTGACGGCCCCAAACCCAACTGCGCTGGTGCCCCGCCAAATATTTTTCTTTGGTGTTTTTTTTCTTCATGCTTGGTCTCCATAGTATAGAGGCGTGTGATGACCACAGCTATAGTATATAGTGAATGCGGGTAAAGGAATAATTCATGTATGTCGTAAGTTTCAGAGAAGTGATTGTTGTGTTGATTTAGGAGATCACCTCAGTTGATTTCTGATCCCGTAAACTTTATACTATACATTATGTTGTGGTTGCGTGCGTCATGATTTGCCGGTAACCACTAGGTGTATAAAATAAATTTTGAAAAAGATTTGACACTGCAGTTTTATTTTGCTATACTGCTGTCATGATGGTGGTGAGAAAGTGATTCGCGCGTGTCAAAATGCGGGTCATTGCACCACTATACAGTTTAATCATGTACCCTTTTGTTGCGTTAGACACTCAATCTTAATGAGCCGAAAGGAGGGATGCATCGTGTCAGACATCAAGGTCTGCTCACAGTGTCGTCACGCAAGTTTTTCAATATTTTTGATAGCGCCGTTCTAATTTTCCATGGGAGGAAGATGTGGGATGGAATCTATGTTAGGATTCTATTCTTTTGCGGCGCAAGTGATGCAAAAAATATTTTCGGAGAATATATCATGAAGTTTAAAACTTTTCTTACCATCGCCGTTCTGGTTGCGATGAGCAGTGTTGCTTTTGCAGAACTGCAGAACGTCGAAATCGGCGGCAACATCCGCATCCGCGGCAACTATTTCAACATGGATAGCTTCGGCAAATCCAGCTTTATCGAACAGCGCACGCGCCTGAACGTTAAAGCCGACTTCACACAAGACGTGAGTGCGTTCATTGAACTGGACTCCTATGATGTGTGGGGCGAAGACTTCCGTTCCTGGTACATCTGCGGCAACGACTGGCGTGGAGACGACAACGTTGCGCTGTATCAAGCCTACATTGAAGCCCGCAATATGTGGGATACACCGCTGACCGTTCGTGTTGGTCGTCAAGAAATCGCTCTTGGCAACCAGTGGCTCGTCGGCACCAATGACAGCACCCGCTTTTTCTATGGCCTGTCCTTTGACGCCCTGCGCGTGACCTTCGCTAATGATGTCGTCAGCATTGATGCCATCGCTGCGAAACTGGCCGAGAACTATGGTGACTTCGGTGATGATGAT
>JAAYJI010000193.1 GCA_012523015.1 Candidatus Hydrogenedentota bacterium | reverse complement strand
TGCCTTATAGCCGTCGGACAGGCTGAGTGCGGTTAGCGGCGTCTTTATATGGTTCGTGAGAACAGCGTTTTGGCATCGGTTTTCAAATAGGCGTCAAAAACCATGCACAGGTTGCGAATAAAGGGCGCGCCCGTAGCGGTGACCTGCCAGCAAGCGTCTTGGATCTGGATCATCCCTTCCTCTTCATAGGCAGCGAGTGCCTCCCGTTCCGCGGTGAAATAGACGGCGCCATCGATATCGAAAAGACGGCGCAGCGCATCCAAATCAAGCTTAAAGCTGCACATGAGCCGACGGATCACCCAGCGTCGGATCTGATCATCTTTGGATAAGCTGATACCTCTTTCCACAGGAAACAAACCCTGCTGCAGCTGCTCGTGATAGACCTCAAGTTCTTTTGTATTTTGAGAATAGCAGTCTGCCACTTCGCTGATGGCAGATACGCCAAAGCCGATTTGATCCGGTGCTTGCCGCACCGTATAGCCCATGAAGTTTCGGTTGAGGCTGTGGTTATCCAAGGCAAGAGATAATTCATCGCCGGGCAATGCAAAATGATCCATGCCGATGGGCCGGTAGCCTGCAGCCAGAAGGCGTTTCCGTGCATCGGCAAAAAGGGCGTATTTCTCGCGCGTATCCGGACGCTTAAAAAGATCCAGTACTTTTTGATGGTCGAAGCGCGCAGGGAGATGGGCGTAGCTGTACATGGCGATACGATCTGGTGCTATATGAATGATGGATGAGATGGTTTCTTGCCACCGATCCATGGTCTGCAGCGGAAGGCCGTAGATCAGATCCACATTAATGCCTGTGAAACCAAGATTACGGCACAAATTGACCAGGGACTCCGTTTGTGCGGCTGTTTGATAGCGGCCGACCACATGCTGCACTTCCGGGTTAAGATCTTGAACCCCGAAACTGATGCGGTTGAAACCAAGTTCACGGAGCACTTTCAGTTGTTTTGTCGTTACCGTAACAGGATTGGTTTCCAAAGCAATTTCTGCATTATCAGCAAAATCAAAATAACGGCTGAGCATGGCGAAGAGACGGCGCATGCGCGGTTCATCGAGGAACGTGGGCGTGCCGCCGCCCCAATGGCACTGGGATACCGTCTTGCGTTTGCCCAAGCGCGCTGACACCGATGCGATTTCCTGTTCCACGTCGTCAAGATAGCGGTTCACTTGCGCTTCGATAGGGGCAGCGATTGTATTGCAGCCGCAATAGGCACAACGCTGCGCGCAAAAGGGGATATGCACATAAAGTGACAGCGGACTGTCGTGATGCTGCGACGCTTGGACAAGAGCTTTTTTATAGGCCTCGTCGTTGAAGGTGTTGCGCCATTCCGGTACCGTGGGGTAGCTGGTGTACCGTGGTCCGGGTCGATCGTATTTCAGCAATAAATCCGGTGTAATTTCTGGTGTCGTCATGAACAGTGTTTCCTAAAGAACGAATTCGAACAACCTCACAAGCTCTCTATTTTACCAATAATATGAGACACAATCCATAGGTATCGCATTTGTCGGATAGGCATAGGTTCATACTTCAAATGCGGGCGCAAAAAGCCTGCGTTACTACTAGCCTCTCATGATGGGCTAGGTTTTGTGTCGGAATGGTGTTTTGGTGTAAAAAGACCGTGGCAGGTATTGACATGATCTTGTAAATGAGATATGATCTTGCCGTTAGGATGGGCTTGTGTTTAACAACGCTGTTTGCCCTATTCTATGTATAATATCAACAGTGAATGGTTACTTTTTTGATCAAAAAGAAAGATATCTATGAAAAATTTGTCGAGAATGCGAAATGTTGGCCTTGTCGCAGCAGCTATGATTATTTTGGGGTTAGTGCATGTGGCTGCTAATGCAGCGATCACGATTTCAACACTTGAAAATCTGGAAAAAATAGGCACCGATTCTTCATTCCCATTGGATGGCGATTACCTTCTTGGCCGAGATATTGACGCCACTGCCACTTCCGGCTGGAATGGAGGCGCCGGTTTTATTCCAATCGGCTCTTCGACTACGCCCTTTACCGGTACCTTCGATGGGCAAGGGCACAGTATTACGG
>JAAYJI010000192.1 GCA_012523015.1 Candidatus Hydrogenedentota bacterium | reverse complement strand
CGATTCGCGATACTGACATAAAAGGCGGTGCGCATGTTCATAACGCGCTGCAGCTCAAGGTTCGCCTTTTCCATCCGTTGCTGGGCAAGCAGGGTAGTTTCCTGCACTTCTTTTTGGTGGGTAATATCGTGGAACAGGGCGACGTATAGGCGACGACCTTCTCCTAAAAAGGAGTGGATATGCATAAATACGCTGCGTTCCATCGCACTGCCTGCCAATACCAACATCTCATGATGTAATTCGCCTGTTTCTCTGAGATCTTCGAAGACTGTCTCGAGGGAACCATCATCGAAAAGATAGCTGCGGAATCGGGAGCCGATCAATTTTTCTTTCGATAATTCGAGAAATTCATAGGCACTTTCGTTGGCATCTACAATGAATTCGTTTTCCCCATAGACGACGATGGGGTGTGCCGTATGATTCAAAATCGCACGCAGCGTCGTTTCTGAAGATTCTAAGGCGTTTGATTTATAGGCCGCGTCTTGCTCCAAACCGCGCACGACCCGCGCCAACATCCCCATGATCCACCCGCAAAAGGCGATGAGGAAAAAATTAATGTAAAGGGGAAGATGAAGAAGATCAGGGCCGCTGAAAATCCAGTCCATAATCGTGGCGAAGGCATAGGTTGCACATACAGTCAACGTAATCCAAAAAGAGCTGCCCGTGCGGGGACTGTATACATGAAAACCTACGACGAGAAATAAAAAGAGGGGCACGAAGGGGCTCCGTGCGCCGCCTGTCATAGCAACCAGCAATCCCACGTCAAGCAAGTACAGGAAAAAATTCCAAATGGAAATAAAGAAATTATATTGCCGCGTATAAAAAAACCAATGAGAAACAATGTTGTGCATCAACACAGAAGAACCAGCGATGACAAAGAGATTGTGGAGCAGGGATTGCTGGGTGGCCAGGGTTAATATGGCGAGGATTCCATAGGTCACATAGCGTAAGATCAGGAAGAACCATTCCACATCCAACACAAGTGCCATACGTCCGCTGCCGACTGAAGATGCGTGACCGCGTCTTTTTTTTGTAGATCGCAACAAGGGGTCTTTCCTTTAAACCATCTTATGCACAGGCGGGTTTACCTAGCATTCGGTTTTCAACAATTGAATGATTTTCTTGCCGTATCGCTTACGCTTACAGGGCCCCATAGATTTAATGGTCAGCAACTCTTCTTCAGTTTGAGGCCCTTTTTCCGCAATTTCTTTGAGCACTTTCGGGTGAAGAATGGCATCAGAGTCCACCTTCTGACGGAGTGCTATTTCTTTGCGCCAATCTTTCAGTAATTTATGACGCTGCCAATAGCCGTCGCTGTGGGGAACAGGTTTATAGACGTATACGGGCGGATCTGCCGAAAGGGCTTTATGGATCACCTTATAAAATTCGGGGGAGAAACGGTCGACCAGACGCTGCGAAACGCCGGGTATCTCCACGAGGCCTTTGGGGATCTGACCGTTCCATTTGGCGCATTCCCGTGCAATACGAATCAAGTCCCGATTGTTCACTACTTTGAAAGGCGGCAAATCGCGGCGCTGTGCTTCCTTTTCACGATAGATAAAGATCGCTTTAAGTATGGCGGCAGCGCGTGGTTCGAGATCGCGCGCTTTAGGTATACGCCAAAAATCATCGGGATTAAAAGAAGGCCTGGGCCCTCTTGGACTGCATAAGTCTTTAAAAATCTCACGGGCTTCCGGCACCAAACCCTTCTCATCAAGTTTTTCTTTTAAATCATCACGCAGCCGCAGCAGATTGCAGGTATCATTGCACGCATAGGCTAACATGGCAGCGCACAAGGGCCGTTTGCCCCAATCCATTTTCTGATATTTTTTGTTGAGATGCACATCATAAAAAGATTCAAGCATAGGCGCAAGCCCCACTTTCTGGAAGCCGAGAAGCCGCGCCGCACGCATGGTGTCAAAGAGATTGACCACATGCCATCCGTAAACCCACTCCAAGAGAGCCAGATCAAAATCAGCAGCATGAAATACTTTTTCTATGGCGGGATTTGCGAAAATATCGCCTAAGGGCTCCAATGAAATCGGAGCGAGGGGGTCAAGAATATAGTTTTGGCTGTCCGTCGAAATTTGAATCAGACAGATCCGTTCTCTGTAGGCAAACAGACCGTTTGCCTCAATATCTACAGCTAAACGGGGCACCTGAAGCAATTCAGCTACAGCCTGCTCCCACCTACGCTGATTGGCTATCAACAAATACTTACAATCCTCTGGCACGCTGGTAACAACTCCCTTTATTTGAATACGATACCTTACAATCTCAAGATAAAGTATACACATTGACCGTTCCTTGATGGAAATTAAAGCGCGAAGCGCGGTTCAACAGCAATTTTAAGCACTCTTAAAAAGAATATAACTTGCAGAACTTCCGAGCTTGGATTGTGATAGTATTGGAGGTTCTGGATGGTAAAATAGAAATGATGCCTCAGGTGAGCTGAAGAAAGTTTTTCGGAAATTACTTTTCTTTGTCGCCCTCGCTCCTATTTTAACCTCCTCTGTTTCTTTGAAGTTTGACAATTCCCCCACTTATTTTAGAGTTAAGGAGTAACCCTATGTTTCAGACAAAAATCACCCAAATGCTCAATATTGACTACCCCATTTTACAGGGCGGTATGCAATGGCTGTCCAAAGCTGAGCTGGTTTCCGCTGTGTCCAATGCGGGCGGGCTCGGTTTCCTTTCTGCCGCTTCTTTTTCAAAGATAGAATTGCTTCGCGATGAAATCCACAAAACCAGAGACCTGACAGATCGCCCTTTCGGTGTCAACATATCCATGTTGCCCGTATTGATGCCCGGCGATCTTACCGATGCCTATGTGGACTTGGTTTGCGAAGAAGCTATACCGGTGGTCGAAACAGCTGGCCGAAACCCGGAACCTTATGTTGAAAAACTTAAAAGCGCAGGCGTGAAATTATTCCACAAAGTACCGGCGGTACGCTTCGCGCATAAGGCGGAATCTATAGGTGTTGACGCTGTTATTGTGGTGGGCTTCGAATGCGGCGGTCATCCCGGTATGGACGATGTTCCCTCGCTGATTCTTGTGCCCAAAGCGGCGCGGGAATTGAGTGTGCCCGTTATCGCGGCCGGAGGTTTTTGTGACGGCGCAGGTCTTGTCGCCGCCCTTGCTTTAGGGGCCGAAGCGGTGCTCATGGGTACGCGCTTTATGGCGACCACAGAAAGTCCCATGCATGATAATTTCAAGCGGTGGATGGTGCAGGCGCAAGAAACCGATACCATGCTTGTGGAACGGTCTATTCGAAATGCTATGCGTGTGATCAACAATGATGCTGCCAGAGTAGTGGCGAAGATGGAAGCGGAAGGCGCGGGCGTGGATGAACTCTTGCCCGTCATTGCGGGCAAAGTCAGCCATGAAGCCTATCTCAACGGAGACATCAACCAAGCTGCCATCGCCTGCGGACAGGCGGTGGGACGCATCGAAGAAATCAAAACGGCAGCAGCAGTGATCCAAGAGATCGTGGATGAGGCGCGTGTGGTAATGCAGCGCTTAGGAGATTATACAGTCGCTTAAAAAGGTCGTATCTATTTGGCCTCAACACGGACAAAGCTTGTAAAAGAAGCGCCATAGGAAAGCTCGCTATCAGTACTCAGCGTGTTGAAAACGAAGACGCTTTGCTCGGAATACGCACCAGAAAACGTGTGGTAACGCTACTATCATCTAAGGTCAACGTTCCCTCATGGGCATCAATAATATGCTTGGTGATAAACAGCCCTAAGCCTACGCCGCCTTTTTTCTTTTTGGTGGAATAAAAAGGCATGAACATGGTCTCTAAGATAGGGGGACTCGGAAGGGTGCCGCTGTCCGCAACTATGAATATAATGCCCGTGTTATCTTCGACCCCTCTCTGACAACAACCTTGATACAGTTACCTTCTTTAAATTAGTGTAGAGGGCAAGGAGAACTGAATTATGAGAGATGTTGATGATGAAGGGTTGTTAGTTTCAAAGAATTCGTCTTTTATTTG
>JAAYJI010000191.1 GCA_012523015.1 Candidatus Hydrogenedentota bacterium | reverse complement strand
TGAGCTTGGCTGTATAGATGAGATTATTTCGCTTGATCATCAGCTAAAGGACGGTGTGTACGATTATACCGCTTTAATGAAACCCCCCGGATTTTTTGCCCGATACGAGGAATTTAAGAGTGGCCAATTGATCATAGGCGATCCAGCCCTATTTAGGTTCGACGGTCGTGCGGTTATCGTAACCGAAGCGCTTATTGAGGCCCAACACATAGAGCTTAAATCGGCATCGGGGATTATCACAAAACTACGGTATATCGGGGAGCAAGCTTTAAACGGCGAGACACAGTATTACCCGTGCTATGAAGGGTGTCTGCAATACAAGTGCGGTGACCGCTTACGACCTTATGCGACTAAGGAATATGTTCGTGATGGGATCTACCGCGAACAAGTTAACCCGGTAAAGCTATGGATAATCAACGATTATACAATTTCTCTGCGTGGTCCTTTTGATGATGGGCTATATGTGAATAAAAAATGGAGTTCCATAACTGATAGGGTACCTATTAAAGGTGTCAATGAACACGATTACTGTAATCCGGACTATTATGGTTTCGAAATCAAACCGCAATCGGAGGTAAATGATGTTTAATCCAATTGAAGCGTCGGACAATATCAAGCGGAGCTTTGTCGACTATATCAATACTTCTTTTTCTATTGCGGACACGCATTACCAATCTCTGTTTCGCAATGCGCTTTTAAAAGACGGTGTCATCGGAAAAGGTCCGTTTCTGGATATCGGTGGTTCGTACAAGAGTGGAAAGAGCCTGAAGGACCGTGCTGAAAACGGTCAGGCTTCAAGACTCTTTTGTACTTTGGAGGATGTGCCGGAAAAGGATAAAGAGCTGAAATATGAGCGTCCGCTATACTGGCATCAGGAAGAAGCGCTGGGCCGCGCGCAAGAAGGCGGCAACCTGGTTGTGACAACAGGTACCGGTTCCGGTAAGACCGAGTGCTTCTTACTTCCCATCCTGCAAGATCTGTTGGAACAAAAGGAATCTGGAACGCTGACGCGTGCAGTCCGAGCCATTAATGTATACCCCATGGACGCCCTTGCTAACGACCAAATGAAGCGCGTGCGCAAACTACTCGCTACGTGTCCGGATATCACGTTCGGCCTCTATAATAGCAATACTAGACACCAGCAAACTAAGGCACATGCAGACTATCGTAGCCTATATGGAAGCGAGCCCCTGCCAAATGAGATCATTTCCCGCGAAGTTATGCAAAAGGAACCGCCGCATATTCTGATTACGAATTACTCCATGCTGGAATATATGATGCTGCGTCCCAAAGATGACGCTGTTTTCTCCGGGGCAAACCTACGCTATATCATATTAGACGAAGCCCACATATATCGTGGAGCGACAGGAATGGAGACAGCCCTGCTTATGCGCCGTTTGCGCGCTCGGATTAGTAGACCGGATAGCGTGCAGTACATACTAACAAGCGCCACTCTCGGCGACAAAGAAGCTGACAATCAAATAGTTGAGTTTGCAGAAAATCTGTGTAGTACACCCTTCAAAGCAGAGAATATCATCCGCTCCATCGAGATACACCAACCGATGATTGAAAGACGCGATTTCCCTGCCATGCTATTTGAGGAACTCTATAATGGAACCCGCGCCGTCGGAGAGGTTCTCAAAGAATATGATGCGGATTTTGTACCGAACAGCGATGACAATGAAAAGCTATTTGAGTTAATGCTGCGCAGCAGCCTATTCGGGAAGTTGAGACAAGTCGCCAACGGGGCAAAGACTGTTTCCCAAATGGCGGGCGAGATGGATGTTTCCAGTGAAGTCCTCATTTATCTTATTGCGGCAAGCGCCAAAGCGGTCAAGGATGGCGCGAGCCTGATTAAGCCGCGGTACCATTTTTTCCTGCGAGCGCTTGAGGGCGTGTTTATTACCTTGGCGGGAGAACGAGATCTATATCTAACCCGTAAACAGTATGACGAGAAGGGTAATCCGGTCTTCGAGTGTGCAATATGTGAAGATTGTGGCCGCATCGCGTTGGCGGGCAAGAGTGATAATGAGCGACTGCTTCACCCCAGACAGGGTTTTGACGATAACACGGAATTCTTCTTAGTCAAGCAAGATAGCGAAACGGGCTTTTTCTCAAATGAGGATGATGAACAGCCCAATGATGAGGACGACGGTGATAGCAGAGGCGAGAATGATTACATACTATGTCCAGTTTGTGGAAAAATCGAAATGGATAGTATGGTTAGGCATACCCCGTTGTGTGAACACGGTTCTTATCCTTATATCAGGCTCCGTAAGGCCAAAGAGCGTAAAAACGGGAATGCCTCCTGCCC